>DLOX01000020.1:486-9372 GCA_002478575.1 Sphingomonadales bacterium UBA7473
GATCTGTTCGAGATCAACGAAGCTTTTGCTATGGTGCCTATGATCGCAATGAAAGAACTCGGCATTCCCGCTGAGAAGCTGAATGTGAATGGCGGCGCGACGGCGCTAGGCCACCCCATCGGTGCATCGGGAGCACGCATCATTGCTACATTGATCGCTGCCCTTCAAAATCGCGGACTGAAGCGCGGTATAGCAGCGCTTTGCATCGGTGGTGGCGAAGGCACAGCCATTGCAGTGGAAGTGGCCTAACCCAAAGTGGCGCGTAAGTTTCTATTTGGCATAGCGGGGATTATCGGACTGATCCTTGCAGCGGGTATTGCCTGGCAGTTCTTCGGAACGGAATTGGTGCGGGCAGCACTTGTGCCTTCTACGCCTTTTGTTGCGATCCAGCCCAGAACAACGACCGACTATGATGATCCAAGGCTGTGGCTTGCCCGGCCAGACTTGAAGGGCGACCTGTCACTTTGGCGGCCCAAGGGCATTGCTGCGCCCGCGCCCAGCGATATTGTTGCGACTTTCTTCGTCCATCCCACATCCTATCTCAATCGCAGCGGCTGGAATGCGCCTGACAACGATCAAGACGCCAATGAACTGATCTCGAACTTGGTCCAAAGCCAAGCTAGCGCATTCCGCACTGTTGGGCCAGTTTGGGCACCGCGCTATCGCCAAGCCACCTTTGGTAGTTTCTTGGAGGAGTCCCCTAATTCCCGCGCGGCATTGGATGCAGCTTACAAGGATGTGGCCACGGCGTTTGATAATTTCCTCGTCAGTGTTCCCACTGAAAAGCCGATCATATTGGCTGGTCACAGCCAGGGGACGGTTCATCTGCTCCGCCTGATGCGCGAACGGGTTGCCGGGAAGCCCTTGGCCAAACGCATCGTTGCGGCTTATCTTGTTGGCTGGCCAATTTCGGTCACAGAAGACCTTCCGTCGCTGAGCCTGCCCGCCTGCACAAAAAGTCAAGCAAGCAACTGCATTCTCAGCTGGCAGAGCTTTGCAGAACCAGCAGACACCCGCTCCATTGAAGAGGTTTACAACCGAACACCCGGCTTCTCGGGCAAGTCCCGCGAAGGCACTCCAATGCTTTGCAACAACATGACGGGCGCCCAAGATCAAGGCGGCTATGTCACTTTAGGGCTTCACCTTGCCCCAGAAACCTATCAGCCAACACCAGTGCCTGCCTCATGCTCACCAAAAGGCCTCCTCATCATGCCCAACGCGCCCGATATTGGTGCGGCTGTCATGCCGGGCAACAATTATCATGTCTTCGATTATGCGCTGTTCTGGAAAGCGATTGAGAGCGATGTGGCCACCCGCGTTGCTGCCTTTGGTGCGCGTTGATCACGACATCTGCCGCTGAATTCACGGCGGCTTTGGCTGTAGGGGGGCGCTTGATTGGGCTGGACGTCGGCACCAAAACCATCGGCACGGCGCTCTGCGATGCAGGATGGAGCTTTGCGACGCCATCCGACTTAGTCCGCCGCACAAAGTTTAGCGCAGACAAGGCGGCGCTTGTCGCAATGATCGCCAAGCAGGCCGCGGTCGGAATCGTCATTGGCTTGCCGCTCAATCTCGAAGGCAGTGACAGCCCTCGCACTCAATCTACGCGGGCTTTTGCCCGCAATATGGATGATCTGGGCCTACCCATTCTTTTGTGGGACGAACGCTGGTCCACTCAAGCGGTTGAACGAGCCATGATAACCGCTGATATGAGCCGCGCCAAGCGGGCCGAGCGCGTCGACAGTGCGGCTGCTGCCTATATCCTTCAAGGTGCGATAGATGCGCTGGTGCGAGTTTGAATGGAAAGGGCTGAGACTATGAAAACCCGCACTGAAACGGACAGCTTTGGCCCCATAGAAGTGCCTGCCGACACCTATTGGGGTGCCCAGACGCAGCGGAGCATCGAAAACTTCCCCTTCCCTGCGCATGAGCGGATGCCGTTGGGGATCATTTATGGTCTGGCCCATGTGAAGCGCGCGGCGGCCATCGTTCACAAAAAATCTGGTGCGATGCCCGCCGAAATCGCCGATGCTATCGTCAGCGCGGCAGATGCAATCTTAGCGGGAGAGCATGACGATCAATTCCCCCTGACCATCTGGCAGACGGGGAGCGGCACACAGTCCAACATGAACGTCAATGAAGTGATCGCCGGGATCGCGAATGAGGCTCTGACGGGCAAACGCGGTGGGAAGTCGCCCGTTCATCCCAATGACCATGTGAACATTGCCCAATCGTCGAATGATAGCTTTCCGACGGCTACGCATGTTGCAGTGGTCCTCGCCGTGCATGCACATTTATTGCCCGCAATGATGACGCTGGAAGGGGAATTGCTTGCTAAGGCGGAAAGCTGGACAAACATCATCAAAATTGGCCGCACCCATTTGCAAGACGCAACACCTATGACGCTGGGGCAGGAATTCAGCGGCTACTATGCACAAATCAGGCTTGCCCGAACGCGATTAATGCCTTTGGTCGAACATGCTGTTGCTCGGTTGGCGCAGGGGGGCACTGCGGTAGGCACAGGCCTCAACGCGCCCAAAGGCTTCGGTGAAGCAATGGCCAAAGAGCTTAGCGCCATGACCGGTTTCACGTTCGAAAGCGCTGCCAACAAGTTCGAGGCCTTGGCAACCCATGATGTGCTTGTCGATTTTTCGGGGCGGTTGAATTCGCTCGCAGTCGCCCTCACTAAAATCGCAAATGATATCCGCTTGCTTGGCTCTGGTCCGCGCTCTGGATTTGGTGAATTGCTGCTTCCTGAGAATGAGCCAGGCAGTTCGATCATGCCGGGAAAGGTCAATCCAACGCAGTGCGAGATGCTCACGATGGTGGCAGCACAAGTGATTGGCAATCATCAGGCGGTAACGGTTGGTGGGATGCAGGGGCATTTGGAGCTCAACGTCTTCAAGCCTTTAATTGGGGCCAATGTCCTGCGCTCCATCGAGTTGCTTTCGATTGGCATGGAGAGTTTTGCTACCCGTTGTGTCGCGGGGCTGGAGCCGAACTTGCCTCGCCTGAAGGAATTGCTTGATCAGTCTTTGATGCTTGTGACTGCGCTTACTCCTGAGATTGGCTATGATGCAGCGGCGAAGATCGCTAAATATGCCCATGAAAAGGGTATGACCCTCAAGACGGCGGCTCTCGAACTTGGGCTAGTCGATGAAGCAACCTTTGATCGGGTCGTCAGGCCGGAGGCGATGCTGGGGCCTGATCAAACTTGAGCCGCGAAAGCAGGATGAACGCCAAGCCCGCGATACATGCCGCCAAAACCAACGGCGCGCCATCGAAGCGGAAGGGAGCATTGGCGCCAGTGAAATAACTGTGAAGCGGATTGAAGAGCAAAGGGGCCACTATCGCTCCTAAGGCCATGATCGAGGACGCAAAACCCTGCACTTCGCCTTGAGTACTGCCCGTGCCATATCGCGTCATCAGCGCCGTCAACGCGGGATGAGTAAGCGCTTGGAACGCCACCAAAGCGCAGAGCGGAAAGAGCATCCACGCCGATGGAGCAAAGGCATTGGCAAGCATTCCTGCCAGCCCAAGCCCAATGCCAATCTGCGCACTGCGCTTCTCGCGAAATTTTGTTACGATACGCGGCGCGATCAGGATGCTGACTACGCCCATGCTGATCCCAATCGTCGCCAATGACAAACCAATAATCTCAGGCGGCCAGCCAAATTTGCTCTTGGTGAAGTAATTCCAGATCAGCGGATAGGTAATGCTCGCCACCTGCCACAGGAAATAGACAAGCGCGAGGGGCATGATCCCCGGCAGTTTGCGGGCTTGTTGCAAGGCACCGATGGGGTTGGCTCGTTTCCATTCAAACGGGCGACGCCGTTCGGGTGGTAGCGTCTCTTTGCAGGCCTTCAATCCGTAGAGCAGATTGGCAAGCGCTAAGGCCGCTGCGACATAAAAGGGCACACGTGGTCCAAATCCGCCGAGCAGCCCGCCAAGCGCTGGCCCAGCCACAAAGCCAATAGAAAAAGCGGCACTCAACAAACTATAGACACGCGCACGATCATCCGCGGTCACTGTGTCGGCAATGGCCGATTGAGCAGGCCCTTGGGTTGCACCAAAGACGCCAGAGAGGATGCGCGCAAAAAATAGCCAAAACAGACTTGGCGCAATCGCCATCAGCAGAAACTCAATCGCAAAGCCAAGGAGCGCCACGAGAAGCACCGGGCGGCGACCGAAGCGGTCACTCAAATTGCCAACTATCGGCCCGCAAATGAACTGGGTCGCTGCATAGGAAACCGCTAGCCACCCGCCAATGGCCGACGCGCCAGAGACATCCCTGCCGCTAATCTCCATAACAAGATCAGGCGTCACTGGAACGATGATGCCAAAGCCCATGGCATTTATGAAAATGGTGAAGAGCAGAAAGCGCAAGGCAGGCGTGATTGGCGTGGTCATCGCTTTTGCCCCCGTTTGCGCTTGGAATTTTCAGGCTGGAGCGGGTGAAGGGAATCGNNTGGCATCGGGCTTGCGCATGCGGGGACCGCCGTAGGCATGCACGATCAGCGACCCGTTCCAGTTGTCCGGTCGCGCGATCAGCACGTGGGCGCCGTTGGCATCCTGCGCCGTATAGCAGTTGATCCCGCGCCCGGTTTTCTCCGGGCAAGACCGGCTGACGGGGGCCTGCGCGAAAGCGGGCACGACTGTCACCGCCATGAGAGCCAAAGATGACAAGAACCGCCGCTGCATTCCCCCTCCCCCGTGATCACAAGAGGAGTTCAGCAGATTTCCGGGATCAACGCGACCGAAAAAGCCGCTGGTTGCGCGAAAGGAAGGCGGTATGCTGGAGCGGGTGAAGGGAATCGAACCCTCGTATTCAGCTTGGAAGGCTGCTGCTCTACCATTGAGCTACACCCGCACCTGATGGAGAGCGCCTATGGCGAAATCCGCATCGCCTGTCACCCCTGAAATTTAGGCGTTCATCTTTACGAGCATGATCGCAAAGCTGATGGCCGCTGCCATAATGCCACCCGCGATGGTCGTCAGAGACGCCATTCGGATCATTCGCATCTGCGCGTCAATGGAAGAGCAGTAAGCCGCGAGCAGCCGCTGCACGAGCATATCTTGATTGCCATCGGAGCCTTTGAGATCAAATTCCTCGCCGACCAATATCCCGCGAACGCAAAAGAATGCCGCCACGGAAAGCACGCCGACACAAAGCGCAACCAACACTACAAACCGCGGCTGCGTCGGCGCATCAAGACTTAAGGGTGCGCCCGGCGATGCGGCGATGGGATTCAGCGCTGCCGTTAAAAGCAAAGCGTCAAAAGCCAGCAAAGCGCCTAGGCGGACGCTCATGTCGAGGTCCTTGGATTGCAGAAACTGAAGATCATCTTTGAACCCGCTGCCGGGAACGCCTTTACGGGCTTGTTGGAAAACGCGCAGTTGAACGCGAGCGGATGTGCGTTGGGATCGGGCCATATCTCTTCACTGCCATGAAGATTGCGAAAGAATCAAGTCAGTCCGATGCGGGGTCCGCTCTCCGCCGCGCGATAGGTTCCAAACCAGCGATCCCACAGGCTGATTGCAAAGCAGAAATTGTGATTGGCGTCGTCATCATGAGCCGAATGATGAACGCGGTGCATGGCAGGCGTCACAAGGAATTGGCGTAAAAACCGGTCGATTGCGGCCGGAAGCTTCACATTGCCATGTTCGATCAAGCTGCCCGCGATCAGCCAAGCCTCAAACAGGGGAACCGCCCAAACCGGCGCCCCCAACGCCGCCACGCAAGCGGACTTCCAGATCATGGAAAGCAACGCTTCGACAGGGTGGAATCTTACTCCGGTGCTGATGTCCAAAGCCGCATCTTCATGATGTAAGCGATGCCAGCGCCAAAACCAATCGACGCGGTGAAAAGCGCGATGTTGCCAATAGACGGCCAAGTCCATGAAGATGATGGTCGCCATGCCAACGACTAGCACTGGCGGGCTCAGCATGTTGAATAGGCCAAACCCTTGATCGCTCGCCCAAGCCGCTGCACCGATCGGAGCAACCGCCAACAGCAGTCTTGGAATGACAAGACTGATCAGCCCCAACGCGCCGTTGATGGCCCATCGCCGATACTGTGCGGGCCGATCTGGCCGAACAAGTTCCAAAATAATGATCAGCAAACCCAGCCCAAAGATGAACAACAAGACCGGATCAAGTGAGCTCACAAAATCTCTCGCACCACATCTTGCGGGCGGCAGAGTCGCACGCCTTTGCCTGTCTCCACCAACGGCCGCTCGATCAAAATCGGATGAGCCACCATAGCGTCCAAGATGGCATCACCCTCAGCATCAAGAAGGCCCAGTTCCTCCGCTGGGGAACCGCGGGTGCGCAGTCCTTGGCGAGGCGTGATCCCAGCGTCACTGTAAAGTTGGGCCAGTTTCTCCCGCGTTGGCGGCGCTTTCAAATATTCGATCACCGTCACATCGACCCCAGACTCATTCAAAATCTCGAGCGTCTTGCGCGATGTCCCACAGGCTGGATTGTGCCAGATTGTTGCTTTCATGTCCGCCTCACAACTCTTCAAATGCAATATCAAGCACGGGATATTGCGCCCAATCCTTATAGTCGAAATGCCACCATTCGTTCGACATGCCGATAAAGCCTTGGTCGACCATCGCCTTTTCCAGCGTAGCGCGGTTGGCCGTCTCCTCCGCCGTTCCTCCCATATAGTTGCGGTGGGCACGTTCGCTAAAATCATCAAAGCCGCTCGGCATCGGCAGCTGGGCACCGTGACTGAGCCGACATAGCGTCAGATCAATCGCGCATCCGCGATTGTGGCGAGAGCCGCGCTTGGGATTGGCCACATAGTCAAGCTTGGCTGGCTCAGTCGCGTCCCAAAGCTGTTTGGTGACCGCCCAGGGTCGATAAGCATCGAAGATGCTCAAGCCCAAGCCTTGCGGCGCCAATGCCTTATGTGCGCGAACGACGGCCTTAGCGGCTGGTTCAACCATGAAGGCCCGCGCTTGCTTATACAGGACCCGGCCCGTGAAATTGTTGGTGGTCGCGTAACGGAGATCAAGCTGGATACTGGGATCGACCGCAATCAGCTCAACAAGCCCCGCCGTTCCGCCGCGAACAGGCACAACGTCAGCGACCGCAGGGGCCTTCTCAGGCGCAGGCGGATCCTTAGCGCAAGATGTCAAACCAACAGCCAAGGGGAGCATCACACCGGCCTGAACCAACGTCCGCCGCGAGTGAAGCGCAGAGAGCAAATCATCCATGCTCAAGGCATAGCGCCACGCTCAGCAAGAGACAAATGGCTTATTGACGCGACGGCACGATACCGAATCGCGGTAAACGCGCGCTCAAAGGCTTGGCGAGGCGCAGGTTTTCGCGCTAACTTCTCAGCATGGAGCAAGTATCGCTTTCGCGTCGGGGATTTATTGGAGGCATGGCAGCGACCGCTGGGTGCTTCGCCATGCCCGCCGAAGCCGCAATTGGCGACGCAGTTTTGGTCAACGCAGCCAAGGCACAACTTGATCGCTTGGGCCGCAAGATTTGGCTCAGCGACGTAGTTGGCCTCGCCGATTTCTCACGCCCCTCTTACGAACCGCGGTTCTTCATTATCGATATGGTGGCTGGCAAGGTGCGGCCCTTCCTCGTTTCCCATGGTTCGGGCTCTGACCCGGAGCATACGGCTATGTTGCAGAGCTTCTCGAACGAGCCCGGATCAAATGCCACATCGCGGGGCGCCTATCTCACCCACACATGGTATGAAGGGATGCATGGCACGTCCATGCGACTGACGGGCCTTGATGCTGACAATAATAACGCAGAACCGCGCGCCATTGTCGTGCATGGAGCGGCCTATGCCAATCCATCGATGATCGACAAATGGGGTAAGCTAGGCCGCAGCCAAGGCTGTTTTGCTTTCCCCCAAGCCAATCTGATGGAAGTTCTCGCGCGACTTGGGCCGGGTCGGATGATCTTCGCCGACAAGCTTGCCGCCGCCTAGCTCCGGATAACCCCAACGTCTTTGAACAGCTTTGGCTCGCTTGGCGGGTTTGACGGATCGCTTAGCTCACGCTGCCACAAACCAACGTCGTTCCATTGGCCATTTTTGAAGCAAATCTCGCGATATTGGCCTGCGCGGCGGAAGCCTCCTGCTTCAAACATCTGGATGAGTTTGTCATTCGGCGTCGTGAGCGTCACCACGGCTTGCGTAAAGTCTTGCTCCGTCAGCGTGGCAATCAACGCTGCCAGCAGCGATTTTCTGATGCCTTGCCCTTCCATATCGCTGCCAACATAGACTGCCACTTCAACCGTGAAGCGGTAGGCAGGTCCAGGGCGGAACGGCTTGGCATAGGCATAACCAAGAACCACATCCGAACCCGGCTGACCAGCGACAATCCAAGGATAAAGGCCGTCATGCGCGGCGATGCGCGATCTGATCTCCCGCGTAGAAGGAACTTTCTCTTCAAACGAAACGGCGTTGGTCACCACATAAGGTGCGTAAATATGCGCAATATCATCAGCGTCGTCAGCGGTAGCGGGGCGAAGTTCGATCATTTAAAAATCCCTGGGAGCCAGTTTTGAGTTTGTGCCACCGGTAATGGCGCGGTTGGCCCTATTGGGCAAGACATGCATCGCGCCTGAACCGCTCCGCCGGTCGATATCCGTGCCGCACTGCGGATTTGCCCGAAAAGCAAAGCTTGTTGACGCGCAGCCATCAGGCCTGTGAGCCCTTTGTCGGGACTTTGGGTGGTCACAAAGCCCAAGCCTCCAAGCACCCACGTGAGGAAATCGACGCCGTCAGTGACTTCGATAATCCGAACATTTGTTGGATCAAGCTTGGCGCGTTTGGCGGCCTCGGCAATGGCAGCGTCCAAATCACCAAAGGCGTCAACCAACCCGAGCTGCCGCGCCGCGGCACCTGACCAAACC
>DLOX01000020.1:9421-12669 GCA_002478575.1 Sphingomonadales bacterium UBA7473
GCGGCACCTGACCAAACACGGCCTTCGGCAATTTCGGAGACGCGTGCTTCCGGCAGCTTCCGAGCCTTTGCGACCAATCCAACGAAGCGGCCATAAATATCCTCAACCCCAGCTTGGAACAGCCGGTCCGTCTCGGGGGTCAAGCCGCCAAAGAAATCGGGTTGGCCAGACAAAGGCGTTGTCTTCACCCCATCGCTTTGAACGCCATAACGGGCAAGGCTATTCTCAAAGGTTGGAAAGACGCTGAAAACACCAATGGAGCCTGTGATCGTGGACGGCTCTGCAAAAACCTTATCGCCTGCCATTGCCGCCCAATATCCGCCCGAGGCAGCGAGGTTGCCCATCGAGACAATCACAGGTAGCTTCTTTTTACGCGCCTCTTCCATCGCGAGCCGCATCTTTTCTGATGCAAAGGCAGAGCCGCCGGGTGAGTCGATCCGAACGACAAGCGCTTTCACATCATCATTGCTGAGTGCTTCGCGGACATGGCGGGCCACCGTGTCACCACCGGCCATCCCTGCTGAAGCTTCGCCATCAACAATTTCGCCGGCGATTGTAACCAGTGCCACGCCTTCGCCAGACGTGCTTTCGGGATTGGCGAGCAAGTACGACTGGAAATCGACCCCTCGAAAGTCGCCTGGGATGTCTTCTTCGCCTGCGCCTGCAACCTTTGCGACTTGCTGCCCGAAATCAGTTTCACTGCCGAGCTTGTCGACAAGCTTCATATCAAGAGCCAGTTGCGCAAGGCCCTTGCCCTTTGCGGCCGCGCCAGGGTCTTGAGTGATCGCCCCAAAATTGGCGTTGGGCCGTGCAGCCCTGATCTGGGCTTTCCAATCTCCCCAAAGGTCATCGACAAGCGCTTTATCCGCAGCGCGGGATTCATCCGATTGGCCATCCCGGGTGAAAGGTTCGATAAAGGACTTAAACTTACCGACGCGGAACACGCGCACATTCACGCCAAAGCGTTCCAACAGGCTCTTGAAATAGAGATTGTTCCCACCCGGACCTTGAAACAGGGCCCCACCCATTGGATCGAGCCAAATCTCGTTGGCTTGTGCCGCCATCAGATAGGAATCGTCATAATAGCCGCTTGAATAGGCATAGACAGGCTTCTTCGCCGCTTTGACCTTTGCAATTGCGGCGGCGACATCCTGCACAAGAACCTGCCCGCCACCCATGAAGCCGTCGAGGTTCAAAACGACAGATGTAATATCATCATCCTTCGCGGCTAAATTCAACGCGCGAATGACATCCCGGCCTCGATACTGGGCAAAGCTTGGCCCTGCGCCTTGGATTAGGGCAAGTGGGTCAATCTCTTCAGGCTGCTCGACCAGCACACCATCGAGGTCAACGACCAACGCTCCCCCATCATAAGGCGATGGCCCTTCAGTCGAAGAAAGCACCATGAACAAAAGCCCAAAGAAGATAAGCATGGCGATGAGCACAAGCCCATCCTTTACTGCGACAAGGGCGGACCAGATGCGTTTTGCGATGACCATAGACTAGCCGCTAGCGCGAGCATTCATGCCTGTAAATGCGGGCAATCACAGATTCCGATCAGACAACGGCTGCGACAGGAAGAACCAGTTCAAAGGTCGCTCCTTTCGCGCTTGGCAAAAGGGATATGGTTCCGCGATTGGCTTCGACTAGGGATTGGGCAATCGAGAGGCCAAGGCCGGTTCCTCCTTCTGCTCTTTTGCTTGTGAAAAAGGGCTCAAACAGACGCTCTCGATCATTTTCTGGGATGCCCGGGCCATCATCCTTGATGGTCAGAATGATATCGCCATTCGCCCGGGTCGCCGCCATTTGAGCTTCAGTGGCTCCGGCTTGTCGGCTATTTTCGAGCAACCCAAGCAGCACTCGCTCCAAAGTTGCCGCAGGCATCGCAACTGGCGGCAAATCTGGTCCGCAGCTGATTTGAACCTCAAAGCCTTCAATCCGCATGGCGTCTGCGACAGAAGGCAGCACATCGAGCAATTCAGTTGCTGCGTCCAGATCAGGCTTCATCATATCAGCCCGCGCTAAATCCATCAGCCGACTGACGAGCGAAGACAGGCGACCAGCATCGGCAGAGATATTGCCCAAAAACCGGCGACGCTCTTTCTCGGTCATCGTGCCATGATGATCTTCGATCAGTTCAATCCCGCCTCTGATGCTCGCAAGCGGCGTCTTAAACTCATGGCTTACCGCTGCCGCAAAATTCCGAAGATAGCGGGAGCGATGCGCAATCGACTGCGACATGTCAGCAAAGTCGCGATAAAGGGCGCGGATTTCAATGGCGGCGGTTGCGGGAGGCTCCGGAATTTCGCCCTGCCCTGCTGCGACTTTGCGTGTTGCGATGCTCAGCGCCTCAATCGGCCGGGCAATGCCGCGATGAAGAATGACAGTCAGGCCGACTAACACGCCAAAGATGACCAATATACCAAGCAAGATCTGAGCCCTGTCTTGATACACGCCGCGGAACAGAGCCCGAGAAGAGCGCGACAGGAGCAAGACCCCTACCACCTTTCCATCAATGATGATTGGTCGAGCATGATGAACGCGCAAGTTTGCCGCTCGGGTCAGCCATTCGAAATCATATCGCGGCTTGTAACTGCTGTTTATCCTAAGCTTGGTGATGGTGCGGCCTTTGAGTGCGGCCCTCACTTCGCCGACATGGCCAAAGCTCTGGCGGCGATAGACACCCGTCAAAACAAGCCCTTGATGATCGACCAGCATCACAGAAGCCAGTGTCGACCGCCCCGTCTCGGCGATAATGGGAGCCATGCGCTGAGCCAGCAACTCCATTTCAGGCGCAGGTCTAGCAGTCGTGCGCATCGGATTGGGGCGTTCTTGATAGATAGGCGATCGGCTCAAATCGATCTGTGGCGTCTCGGAACGATAATATCCAAATTGCCGAGGAGACTGCGGCCCCCCCGCCCGATGCCCAGCGGCAGCAGCCAAGGCCGCGCCTTGAGCAATCAGCTCACTTTCTGTTTGGCGAACAAGAGTATTCTCATAGACCCTCAGGAATACTGCACCAAAGCCCGGCAAAGCCGCCACAAACAGGAAGGTGCCGAACAAGATCGTCCGCAGCCGAAGTTTCGGCCAATGTCGGCGGAGCCATTGCTTGATCGCCTCAAACACTATGCCTTGCCCACGCACGCCCCAATGGAATAGCCGACCCCAGGCCGTGTCTCAATCAAGTCCGTGCCGCCCGCGGCTGTAAACTTGTGCCGTAAATTGCGGATGTGGCTGTCGATGGTGCG
>DLOX01000049.1:0-9992 GCA_002478575.1 Sphingomonadales bacterium UBA7473
CGAATCGAGTTGGGCGAAATTAACACGAGTATTTATCAGGTTTATAATATCACACACACCCTCGAGGTGCCAATTAATGAAGTATTTGATTTTTAAAATAATGGAGTCCAGAGACCATTCAAACGGGGCGAGCACTGAAAAGCCAAACGAGTAAGTAAACTTTTACCCCCAAAAACAATGAAAAAAATTTCTACAACGACAGTATGTTTATTACTAGCATCTGTTATGTTATTCTCCTCTTGCAGCACTATTATACAGGGCTCAAGACAACAAGTCACAATCCAATCATTGACCAAGGACTCTAAAATTTATGTTGATGGTGATGACAAAGGGAAGGATAACGCGTCGGTGCGATTAAAAAGAAACCGAAATCATGCTATTGCTATCAAAAAAGAGGGCTACGAAACTAAAATCATTAATATTGAAAAACATACGCAAGCGGGGTATGTTGTAGCGGATGTTCTTTTAGCTTTAACAGGTTATGGTTTAGCATGGATCATTGTTGATGCAGCTACAGGTTCTTGGAATAAATTTGACCAAGATGCTATTTCGGTTGAATTAGAAAAATCGAAATAATTACCATTAAGTAAAAATCAAGGGGGTAGAAGCAATCTAGCCCCTTATTTTATTTTACCGCAATCAAAATAACTCATGAAAAGAAAATTACTATTTGTCATTTTGTTAGGCTGCTCAATAATTATGAATGGCCAAAATCAAACTTCAATAATTAAAGACAAACGCTTTGGGGTATTCGCAGGTATAGGTTTAACAAATGTCTTTGAATTTAACAAGGTAAACCGATGGCCAAAATATTACACCATGCCATTTACGATCGAAAGTAAACCATCTGTTGATGTTGGTTTAAGTTATACGCTCCCAATAATTGATAATTTAATCGCTTTTAAATCAGAATTTGGGATTTTAGCTTGCAGATACGATCAAAATACGACTGTACAAGGCAGCACATTAGTATATATTAATCATTTTGAATCACTAAGTCTAAAAGGTTTAGGTGAATTTAGGATGCCTTTGGTTCGCGATACTGATATGCTCCTTTTCGGGATGGGACCTTCGGTAAATTTCACGTCGTCTACATCAAAAACAGAACAGAATTACGCATCTAGAAATATTGGAAATTCTGAATATTCGAACAAATTCTTTTTAGGAGCAAAAGCGTATGTTGGACTAGCCAGGTATAATTCAGTAATTAAATTCGATTATAATTGGGTCAAAATGAGTTCATCAAATCGCGACATTCCTTTCGCGCCTTTTTACACATTAGGGATTACTTACGAACATAAAATTTTCTGATATTATTGTGTGAAAATTGAAAGCTATTTATTGGAATGATAAACGTTAAATCATATATATTAATTGCCATTTAAATAAATTACTTGGGAGTTTAGTCAGGTAGTTAATTATTAGAAATTACAATTTTTTCGATATCCGCATTTTCAATTTTAATGGTGTTTTCAATTATTAATATTGAACAATTTAGAACAATTTTATTTTTTAATATTGTGCCATTTTTTAAGTGCAAATCAACAATATGAAACCCCATTCCATTTTCACTAGAATATTTTAGTTGCTGTATATATTTATCCTCTAACTTAACTTTTTGCTTATTACACATTAGTATTCAGTCTTTTTAAGTAACGAAAAGTCAGATGTACCATTAACAAAAAAAACTTCTTTTCCTCCGCCAATTTGATTATTTGCGGGCTCAACTATTCCACGCTGTAAGTAATCTCCTATTTTTGGTTTAAAATGGAATACAAATTTAATATCCTCATCATTAGGCAAGGCATATCTCTCAACTGGATTTAAATTGTTGTTCTTGCAGTTACTGTAATCTGAATAAGTTGTAGCAAAACTACCCGGTAATAACTTTTCCTTGTCCATATCTACTCTTAA
Organism: Sphingomonadales bacterium UBA7473; assembly: GCA_002478575.1. Lineage (GTDB taxonomy): Bacteria > Pseudomonadota > Alphaproteobacteria > Sphingomonadales > Sphingomonadaceae > Aquisediminimonas. Next base: position 1,915 of record DLOX01000049.1, read on the forward strand.
ATCATTTTCGTAGGCCGATAATCGACTAAATATATCAATCCCATTTGCACTTTCTATTTTCTGATTTACCGCGCCAATTTCTTTTGAAGCAAAATGTTGCCTCAAATTAACATTAGATAGATTTTCGACTAGTTTAATGTTTTTAAGTTCAACTTCAGACGCTTTTGAAAGTGTAAATTTATAACCGTCATTAAAGACGGATTTTACTTCTCCTAAAATTTGACGTGAATCCTCAAGGATCATTTGAGAATTTAGAACAAGAAATTTTCTTTTTGAACCGAACATACCTAATTCAGCCTCGATAAATTGAAAGCCCATCCCTGTTTCGCGTAATCTCAACAATTCTTGAATTTGAGTTGAACTAAGTTTACTAATCATTGTTAATTGGAGTTAATTTATGAAATCTTAATTTTATCTATATCGTTCATTAATCTGTGCGTCTCTGTCAAGGCAACAATTATTTTTTGATAGTGTAAAATATCATCAAACTCTAATTTCATTTCTTTGCGGTCTTTGAGCCATTTTTGTGCTGGTTGGTAGCCACCTATAAAAAACTCCCACGCCACTTCGGGTACATTGCCAAAATATTGAGTATCGTTTATAAATACTTTTCCAACCTCCCCTAACCCTTCCAAGGGAGGGGAATGTACCACCCCGGCTTTCAGCCACCCCTCCTTGGGAGGGGAATGTATAAATCTAGGTTTTGTAACTACGTTGTCTCCGTCAATAGGATATTGCGTAATGTACTTTTCAACTATTGGGCTTTCCAATAAATGTATTTGCCTGAGTTCTGCACCCAAAGCTACCAATTGCCAAAACGTATCTTTGTCTTTTGGATATGGCACTCTTGGAAAATCTATTTTTAAAAACTCCTTATATTTTTCTCGGTAGCTTGGCGAATGTAAAACAGCATAGATGTAATCGAGAATATCTATTGGGGCAAAATTCCCCTCCTCAGGAGGGGTGCCCTTCAGGGCGGGGTGGTCATTCCCTTCCTCAGGAGGGGTGCCCTTCAGGGCGGGGTGGTTAATAAGCATTTCCATTACCCCTTTCATGTTCTTCATCACATCTATGACAGGAATATGAATTATGGTTAAACCTAAACTTTCTAAATAGGAGTCTCTCGCAGCATCATATTCTTGTTTATCATCATGACTGCTGCCATCAATTTCTATTACTACATTGCAATTTGAACAATAAAAATCTACAATATAATTTCCAACTATTTTTTGTCTGTCAAAATCAAACCCCTTGAATTGTTTATTTTTTACTTGATTCCAAAATAGCACTTCCGATAAATTACCCGCTTGCCTCAATTCCTTCGCTCTTTCTTTGAGATTTGGATTGTAAGGTAAGGCCATGTAATTTCTGGTGTTTCTACCACCCCGGCTTTCAGCCACCCCTCCGGAGGAGGGGAATTTTTCAGCCACAAAGGAGGGGAATTTTTCAGCTACAAATGTTAAACCTAACCTTTCTGCTATTTGGTTTACTATTGCTGTATTTAGATTAGGTGTTCTATTCCCCTCCTTTGGAGGGGCAGGGGTGGTTTCTATGCTTAATTGTCCGTTGGTTTCGGGGTAGAGGTAGAGGGGGAAGCTCTTACCTCCGCCACGATAGAACAAATTAAAGTCTGATATTTGATCTTGGATGAAGACCAGATTCCAAGGCATCCCCCCTACAACTTGCCCCTGACGACCAACGATCAAGCCGAAGTTCTTTCCCCTCAAAAAATGCTGCATCGTGCCGAATATCGGCCTTGCAAATAAGCCGCCCGAGTTGCCGGTATACATAGTTGAGCGGCTATCAAAGGGGCGGTAGCTAATTGAACATATTTTATCTGGTGATCCAAATTTTTTTGCATCGTTTATGGCCCATGACAATTTCCAAGTAGTAGAGTCGTTTGGCCCCATCCCAAACCTTTGGCGGATCGACCCTTCATCGGACGTTGTAACAAATGAAAATTTGTCCACGGTCTCCGTTGAATCAAAGCTGATATTGATAGCGTCATTTGCAGACACGCAGCCTACTGAACTATTCACAAATAAGCCTGCGAGGTGAAAACCAGACTCAAATTGCGATTGCAGGGCGTTGTCCCGTGGCAACATAATAAGTTCAGGAAGTGTAGGACTTAGCTTTGACCACTCACCGCCAATTTCTTGAGAGAAAAGCAGTTCATTTTTTGTCGCCCTGCTACCCCAAAATTCTGAATGCAAAACTTCTGCCAACGGCGTTGCGCTACTTTTTTTCGCATCCCGATCGAAGGGAGAAGCATTTTTTTTCAAAGCGATCAGAATGGAGACGCCCTGCTGGATATCGAAAACATTTTTATCTGTCGATCCATCAGGACTCACCTCTTTCTTCTTAGTATTTCCATGTAAATCAAGCACATAGATCTTATCGAAGGTTTGCATCAAATGAAAACGCATGCCCCGAAAGGTTGGGTTGTCGAGATACCCGTGGTTTGTGATAAAACCCAACACGCCTTCGCCATTTTTATCGATCATATACTCCGCAAGGCGGATGAACTTTACGTAGTCGTCATGCAGCCAGTGTTTGCGTTCGCCAAAATGAACGCCATCCACATATTTGTAGTCCTCAATCAGCTCGTTCATCCGATCATTCGTCATATTCTGGCTAATCCCAGAATAAGGCGGGTTCCCAATCACGCACATGATCGGCGTATCGCGCTTGATCGTGTTCGCGCCTTTCGCCTCTTCGCTCAGCCAGCGCGCAAAGGGCAGGGTCTGCTCCACCCTCTCGCCTTCTTCCAGACTGTTGGTGAGGTAAACCCCCAGACGCGGCGGGGTGGCGCTGGGTTTGTAACCCATATCCGTCAGCATCATATCCAGCTTCATATGGCACATGGCGTAACTGGCCATCAAAAGCTCAAACCCGTGCAGGCGGGGGATCAGGTCGCGCTCGACATAACTGGACCACATTCCTTCCGCCACGCCCTTCACTTGCGCTGAAATCTGCTTTATCGCTTCGGCCAGGAATGTGCCTGTGCCCGTTGCCGGATCAAGGATTTGAACGCGGTGAACCTCTTTCTTCTCAACAATCGGCTTGCCGGTTTTGGGATGGTTTTGCCCCGTATCCCAATCAATGCTGATCTTGCTGGTATCGGCCAGCCCCATCGGCAGGCCAAATTCGGTTTTCAGCACATCATCAACCGCGCGGACGATGAAGTTGACGACCGGTTCCGGCGTATACCAAACGCCCCGTGCCTTGCGCTTGGCCGGATTATATTCGGCAAGGAATGTCTCATAAAAATGCAGGAAAGGGTCGTTGCGGGCGGTCCATTTGCCGAAATCCTGCATCAAGGTCGGCACGTCGCAGGCGCGGAACACGGCGCACAAATCGTCAATCATCCGGCGCAATCGATCATCCAGATTGGGACCCGCAATATAGACGAACAGGTTGCGCAGGAACGGATTGGATTTGGGCAGCAGGTCCAGCGCTTCGGCCCGGTTAAAACTATCCATGCTGGTATCATGCAGCCGCGCCGCGAACAGGCCGTACGCAATGGTTTCGGCATAGACATCGGCGAAATCGGCCACAGTGATGTCATGGATCAGGCTCTTCTTAAAGCCTTCATATTGATCGGTCAGTTCAGTGGTTGTACCATTGCCGATATCCGCCGCCAAGGCATTGCCCATGATATCCTTGATGATCACGGCCTTGCCCGCCATCATTTCGGCCAGCTGCTTGGCGGTGTTGATGCTGATTGGGGTTTGGGATGCGAAATCCCGCAGCAGCATTTCCAGCCGGGGGAATTGATCTGGCCGCGCGGGGAGTGCGGGGATTAAGTCCGCAATGCTGACGAAGCCCGTCACTTCGCCTTTGCGGATGAACTCAAAATCTGTGCCGTTGGTGTAAATCAGATTGGGCAGACCCTTACTGTATCGATCCTTTTGCTCCTTCGAATAATCGCCAGTTTTGAAGCGGGCGATGTCTTTGAACAGGTCCTTCGCCTCGCACCAGCCAATCGAAACACTCCCCCGATTAAACACAAAATCAGGCGCGCCGACATCGGTCAGGCGTCGGGGCTCATTGATCACGGTCAGCGTTTGATCAATCGAGCTGAACAGCCGTTCGAGCGCTGGGCGATAGCTATGTTCAGTGGCTTGGCCGCTTGCCGCAAGCGCCCGAATGTCGTTCAGATAGGCGGAAATATCCATTCCCGCTTCTTGGCCGTAGCGCAGGGCGCAATCAAGCCCAGCCCGTGAAAATGGGGGCATGAAAGCAGGTAGCCAAGGATTTCCTCACCCCGAATCCTTGACATATTACCAAATTAGCGATAACGAGCGTTAATGTCAAGTCTGTTTATGGAGTGTTCTGAATTTTCTTACTCCCACCGCTCACGGAACACCCTTCCCCACCCCGATCAGAAAGCCTCAAGCTTCTTAGTTTCCCTTATGGAGCGTGGCCTTTGTGGCTTTCGTCGATTTTTTACAATGAAATGCACAAATTTTGGGCAGATTGTGACACTCTCTCCCCCTCAGGCTAGGGGATGGCGCCGTGAATATGCCCGCTTTAGACGGACAGGACTGTCAGCCTGAGGAGCCTCGTATTGCGTTCAGCCAATACCTTGATTCTTGTTCTGCTGGCCGCAAGCTCTGCGGCCGGAAAGCCAAGCTCTCCGCTCGCGCAACCCGTGATGGTTGCAGGGCATGAGGATCTCGATGCTTGTCTTAGCACAGCTTATGTCAAGCAGCTGGGGCCAAAGGGGCAAGGTTATCTGTCGGTCCGTGCGGCCCCCAATATCCTCGCAAGGGAAGTGGATCGGATAAGATCAGGGCATGTCGTTTGGGACTGCGACAGCGGCGGGCAAGGCGAATGGATTGGGATCGTCTATCACCCCACTCAGCGATCAAGCGACGATATGGCCTGTGACTTGGGGCCAAGCGACACAAAGCGCCGACCCTATCGCGGCAATTGCCGATCAGGCTGGGTCTCCGCCAAATATCTGATCAACCTGGCCGGTTGAGGACGCTCTGTGATGATGTCTTTCTTCGCCTATCATGGCAATGCGGACCTGCGGCGCTCCATGATCGATCGCATTGCCGCAATGGCAATCGATGGCCGATTGGCAAAGGGCGTTGATGGCGATGGCGAGCGCATGAGCCTGGTCCAGGCCTTTGCGGGCGGCCCCTATGATCTTTCAGCCGCTCATCGGGATAGCGGGTTTACAGTCGCTTTGCTGACGGTGAGCGATGGGATTTACACGGGCCTGCCGTTGGAAGACGCGCCAGAATTTGCTCTGGCGCTGGCCAAAGCGGCAAGCATCGATGCGGACCTCTCTGACGTTCCTTGGCATTTTTTGAAGTGGATGTTTGAAGAAGCGGTCGCCGCGTTGGGGCCATCGCGCGTCAAGGCAACCGCGCGCGATGCGGGGCACATGTTCAAGATGCTGGCGGATAACAGTGCGCCGACCCCCACACAGGTTCAAAAAGCGAAAGCCTTCGCAAAAAAGGCGCGGCGACAAGGCCGCACTTTGCCGAGCCCAGAGGAAAAGCTGGTGGCGCTGGCACTGGGTGCGGCGCTGGATCGCGCTGGCGAACATGCGGGCTATGCCGTCCACTGGATCGCCCGTCTTTCGGAGCAGCCGACGGACCAATATCGACGCTATGCCAAGAAGCTGCTTGAACTTGTCGAAACGGCCTAGCAGCCGAAGCGCGATTTGAATGCTGATCCCTCAGCCCGCAGAATTTTGAACAAACCGCCGGTTGACCCATCCACTTTTGCAAGGCCCGCGATAAGCAAGGGGAGCCTTTTCACTTGTTTCGCTTAATCCGCACTCTTCCAGATCAGCATCTGGATCATTGCCATGATAGATGATCCCGATCCATGCCCGCTTGACGGGGTCACTGCAGATCAGAACCGGATGGCCCGCCTTAAGCACGTCCAACAGTTTTGAATTGAGCGACGGGGCGCCCCAAACCTCCAGCCTTTTCCTACCCGATACCTGTACCGTTCCAACCGACACACCGTAACTTGTACAACGATCACCCTTCGGCTTTCCGCCAACAAGGATAGGTCTCGGCTCTTCCTTCTGAAACTTGCCCTCGGCACTTGCCGTGTTCACCAGCCAAGCCCCAAGAATCGCCGCAAAGCCAAGGCTGACGACATGCCTGCGCTCCAAACGACTAGACATTTTCACATAAGATCTGTTTCGGGGCTTGTCCCAGCTTATACTCGCCCCGTTCAAAACCATTGCCGACATAATTTTGCCAAAGGTCAATGCCGTTGATCCAGCAACTGCCATCGCTTCTTTTGGTGGCAACCCAAGCGCCAATCTGGCGATATTCGGGATAGGACGTCACCTCGTTCTTATGGACATACCAATTGGCGCTGTAGAGATGCAGCTTCAGCACATTCTCGCCCGGCACCAAGCGCTTAAAGCCATCGAGCAGCCCCTTTTCCCATTCGGCATTGCGGGTCAGCGGTGGCTTCATGCGGACCTGTGCAAGAGAAGCTGTTCGGTTCGCACTGACGAATTTTTGGATCGCCTTTTCGTCGCCAACGCGCGCGATGGCTGCATTGGCCTTGGCGAGCGCAGGCGCGACTTCCGCCATATCGGGATAGACGCGGCCCATAGCCTTCAAACCTTCGCGGATCGCAAGGAGCGAGTAACGCTGTAGCTTTGCACGGCAGATATCTTGCGCCAACGACGGCACTGAACCATCTGGACTGCTTTGGCCTGTTTCTGAATAGACATTCAAATAGCTATCGATATCGCGATCAGTGCCTAGCACCTGCCGCACATAATTTTTACGCTCAAGATTGAGCTTTTTCGGGTCAGTCGGTCCGGACAAAAAGCTGTTCACCCGACCATTATAGTCAGCAACAAGCTGTTCAAATTTGGCGGCATCATTGTCGCACCCAGCACGGCCATCATAGCGCAAGAGGCTGAATCTTTTGGTAAAATCCCATGTGCGTTTGACTGGGTTGATGGAGTTGGCAGGATTGGCGGAGTCAGTGGGAGGAGCAACCGCGCTTGACGGCTTTACGCCGCCACCCGTTCGCCGGTTGCTCCGTTCATTTGGAGCATCAGCGGCACAAGCAAACGCCATTGTCGGCACAAGAGCAGCCGCGAGCCAAACCAAATAGCGCATATCCATTCCCTCCACCAAAGTGGGGAGAGTTTTGAGGCTATGTGGGTCTGCCCTCAATCCCCCCAAGCATAGGGGGATATCGAGGCTCAAGTGGCAAGTGGAAGGGTCAAACGGAGCGTTGTTCCATCGGCACTGCTGATGATGTCGAGCATGCCGCCGACGGTCTGCGCTCTGCTCCGCATGCTGGTAAGGCCACGGCCGCCCTTGATCTCGGCAGGCAGTCCTTTGCCGTTATCGCTGATGCTGATGAGAATCTGACCATCGGCTTCCTCGTGGCTCGCAAGCGCAATCTCGGTTGCGCCGGAATGGCGCATCGCGTTGGTCACAGCCTCTTGCAGAATCCGCAGTATCTGAAGCGTTGGCCGCGGCCCCGGGCCAGGCTTTCCATCATCAAGACCATGATCAACTTTGAAGGCAATTCCCGCCGCTTCAACTTGCGCCCGGACCCGATGTTCAAAAGACCGCAGGGTTTCAGCAAGCCCGTCCTCGGCTGTGTCCATCGAATCGACGATCAGCCGCAAATCAGCAAGGCTGGATTGCAAACCTTCTTCGACCTGCTTTTTCTCAACGCCGCCGCTGCGCACTTGCATCATCAGGCCCAACAACTGCCCTCCGATTCCATCATGCATGTCCCGCACGATCCGCTGCCGCTCTTCCAGCATCACTTGCCTGTGGAGCATTTGCTTTTGCGCGTCATAGCTGCGGATCAGCTCATCCTCACGGCGCTCCAACATATCCGTCAGCCTTTCGTTGGCCGTGACAACGGTCGCTCTGGCTTCGCTTGCCTGTTTCGCGAGCGACGCGACCATCGCAAGGCCAGTGAGCGATCCCAAGATGGGCGTCCATTGCAGGGACAAGGGCAAGTCCTGCGCAAAGGGCGAATGAACTGCAAAAAGCCCAGGATTGCCCCGATCAAATGCAGTGGCAATCATCCAAACAATGAGAATGAAGCGTTCCAGCCAA
>DLOX01000049.1:10053-29708 GCA_002478575.1 Sphingomonadales bacterium UBA7473
GCCAACGGACACCTCCCGAGCGAGCCGTTTCATAAGCCAGCAACGCCATTGCCAAAATGCCGAGCCCAACGCTTAAAAGACGACAGGTGATCATGAAAATGAAGAGATAATATTGAGGATTAATCCCTCGATAGTTCGCAATCGCAATCCAAAGCGAAAGGGCAGTCAATGCCACAACGGACAGCATCATATTGCGCCCATTGATGATCCGACCGTGGGGCATATCGTTCAAGACATAAAGCAGCGACGACAGCGACAAGGCCACAACGACAAGCGAAGTTGCGGCAAGCCAAAAGCCATCATATTTGTCTGCCGCGCTAAACATGAAGGTTGTGGACCCCAAGGCAGACGTCGCCAGCATAGCGACAAACCAGATATTTCGGCGCCGGTCTTGTTCAGGCCAGACCACCACGACCGCAAGCAGGGCGGTGAAGGCCATGATGACGATCCCAATGATCGATATTTCAACGGACATCAGATGACGGATGGTATGCGCCTGAACCAGTTCGCTGGTGGGCCCAACGGCAAAGTCAGGAAAGATGAACGGTCCGCGAAGGCTCCGTTTGATTTTGATAGTGAACCGGTTTTCGCCTTCGCGCAGCAATGACCTTGGAAGTTCGAAAAGCGCCGGTTCAGCAACGAAAGAGCCATTGAGCCGAGGAGAACGGACATCCGCCATGATGATGGTGCCATTCAGCCTCACCTCCAAAAGGTCGGCGCGCCTCGACAGAAAGAGCGAATAGGTTCGGTCTGGCCGAGCGGTGAGGCTGCCTTCATAGATGGCATTGACTGCAACGCGGTCCGTGATCCGCGATACATATTCATAGGGATCTTCTTGCCGCGCTTGCATTTTCTTCCCGCCCCAAAGCGGCTGGTCTTGGGCGTCAAATGCGGTGAATTCTATTTCGGGGAGAGCACTGAACCCGTCAGGTCGCGCAGCGCGCTCCCCCAAAGTGACCACCGCCCAGAAAACGGCAATTGCAGCAGCCACAATTAGTCCCGCGACGGCAAAAACGCGCCATCCAGAAAGAGGGGCGGCTCGATTGACTATCAAAACATCATTCTCGGTGGACACAGAGGCTCAGTGCATTTTTGTGGGAGGAATGACCAGTCGAATATGCGTTCCAGCCGCCTTGCGTTCAAATTCAATTCGTCCTCCCACGGCTTGCGCTCGCGTGCGCATATTGGTCAATCCACGACCGCCCTTGATGTCGGCGGGCATCCCCTTGCCATCGTCGCTCACTGCAATTTTGATGCTGCCATCCTCCGCATAGCCACTGTTCAATGCGATCAAACTGCCGCCCGAGTGGCGCAAGGCGTTGGTGACTGCTTCTTGAAGGATGCGCAATATCTGCAAAGTGGGTCGCGGCCCCGGCCCAGGTTCGCCGTCCTTCAGGCCATGCTCCACAGCAAAGCTCATCCCAGCCGCCTCGACTTGCGCGCGAACTCGATGTTCAAAGGATCGCAGTGTTTCGGCAAGCCCGTCCTCGGCGGAATCCATCGAATCCACAATTAGGCGCAAATCCGCAATGCTCGATTGCAAGCCTTGCTCGACCTCGACTTTGTCAACGCCGCCACTTCGAACCTGCATCATCAGGCCCAACAATTGCCCACCAATGCCATCATGCATATCGCGCACAATCCGCTGCCGCTCTTCCAACATCACTTGTCGACCAAGCATCTGTTTCTGTGCGTCATAGCTTCGTGAAAGCGCTGCATCTTGTTCGGTTAAGCGAGCCGCCAATATTTCATTGGCGCGGGCCACTTCCCGTCTCGCCTCGCCCGCTTGCCTGGCAAGCGACAAGACCATGCCTATCCCCAAGAGGGGCCCCACAATGGGCGACCAATAGAGGCTGATGGGCCAATCGGAAGCAAAAGGGGCATAAAGATCTAAAAATCGCGCTAGGCGATCAACGGCGAAAGTCGTCAGACAGAGGATAAGAACCATTCGCTCTAGCCACCGCTCACCGCCTGTAACCGCTATGCGCTGGAGCAACACTGCAATCGAGACCAAGGTAAGAACTATGGCTGCGGCGTGAGAACCAAGTATCGCGAAGCGGTAGGGAGCCATGGGAAAGGCCGGTTGGAAGATGGGCAACAGAATGACGCCAGCTGCAATGAGGACTGAAAAGCCGCCAGCAACTATAAACGGCCATCGACTCTGGCTGCCTGTATCCAGAACGGCATAGCGCCCTGCGCTCAACCCGAGCAGAAGATTGCTTGCCACAAGGATGGGCAGTTGGACCTTCAATTGGTCGCCCAGCTGCGGCGCTAACGTGAGGAGAAGCGTTGAAGCCGCGTTAATCGCCAGAAAGGCAATCAACCAGCGCATACGGACTCGGTCTTCATGTGGCCAATTGACAACAAGGCACAAGGCGATGGTGAAAAGGAGGATCGCGACCCCTGCGATGGGAATATCGACCTCCAAAGCACCCCTGATCCGATAGGCCTGTTCAAGCTCATTGGCAGGACCAACAGCGAATGGCGCAAGATAAATGCTTCGGCTGACCTCCGAGGTCTTGATGTACAGCACGTTGGTGCCATTTTGCAGATATCGACTTGGCAAGGGGTAAAGTGCGGTCTCGCTGCTGACATCCCCTTGCAATCGGCGGAGCGGCTTGTCTGGCTGAATGGGGACTCCGTTCAGGCTGATTTCTTCAATATATTCCCGGTTCTCCAAGAAGAAGGCTTGCGACTGGGTTTTGTCGGCAACCGTGAACAACAAGCTGAAGATCGCATATTCGGCCTTGCCATTTCCCAAAGCCAAATAGCCACGATGTCGGTCGCGATCTGCCTTCAAATCCCAACTATCGCTGATTTGCTCGCCAGCTTTGTCGTAGAGGACGAAGTGGACATCAGGTTGCATCGACATGCTGGGTGGCCGGGCCGCTCGCTCCGTCTGGCCTATGACAGCCCAGAAAATGATCTGAGACCCAATCAGCAGGAACAAAGCCACGCCCCATTTGCGCAAGGCTTCATGCGCACTGATGGCATTCATCACTCTGGGATCGCGCGATAGGTCTGCAGCCATTGGTGGGCTTGAATGCCATAACAGGCCGGCATTTCGCTGGCATCGATCATTTCAAAGGATTTGCCGGTCCAAGCCCAACGCCGTTTCAAGCCGCAGCTGCCAACCTCCTCGCCAACATGATAGGTGGAGAGCTGACCTGAAGCGGGATCAAAGAGGCTATGAGGCTGGATCGGCATCTCCGCAGGTCGGCCTTGCTCAGGGCGAGGAAGTTTGAAAATCTCGAACTTGTCCCGGCTGGTTTCAACCAACCAAAGATGGGTAGGGTTGTGAGGGTTGTTGGCGCAAATGATGGACCAAAGATTGTGGCCATTGCGCAATCGGAACCGCTGAATATTGGTTTCATTGGCATCATGCGGCCCAGTGCAATGCAGTTTGCGGATGCGCTGAACCTCAACATGATAAGGCATTTCTGTCGACGGCTCGTTTAGTCCGCGCACGACCCGAACTGTCGGTCGCTGTTTCTCGGCTGGCACTGTGCTCGCTGGCTTTTTCCCTTTGGCATAAATGGCTGTCACTGTGTCTCGACGTTCTTGATTTTCGTCGATCCTGCGCATCGCGGCAACCAGTCCATCCGTCGTGATGATCCCGTGCATCGTGCCATCGGCGCGGCGCGTGGCAGCACGGCTTGTTTTAATGCTCTCCGCGAAAAAAGCCGCAACTTGCTCCGGCGCCAGCTCGTAACGGCCGGTTTCAATCTGCTTCAATTTGTAGGCCCGGCCCGTGCAATCGCCATCGCAATCATAATAGACGTGCAAGGTGAGAGCTCCGAGAGGCGACGCTTGTCCCCAAGTTGAGGTGTCGACAAAGACGCGGGGCCGAGCGCTTGGCCCAGCCCGACGCTTCACCCAGAGCTTTGGCATCGCATAGTCGCCGGGATCTGTGCTTTCGACTCGCTTCACAAAATCCCGAGAAACGCTGACCGAAGTGCAATCATTCGCATTGTCGCATGACGTTGACCAATCCCCATGCTCAGCAACTTCGGGCGCTGTCCAATCGCCGGGCTTGGAGTCTTCGGCATGAGCAAAGGCAGCTCCCAGAATGGCGAGAGCAGCGGCAACGAAGAGCCTAGCCATGCGCTTTTCTTTTGCGCCATCCAAAGACCGCCATCGCTGTGCCGGCAGCGAACAGTGCCGCCATCGCCAGATAATATTTCAGAAAATAGCCAAAGGAAGTTTCGAACTCCAGCTGCTCTGCAAGTTCCATACTGCCAGGATTTCCGGGCAGAAAGACGACGGGCTTAGCGGAACCCACGGGATGCGTTTCCAGATAGGATTCGGGCACTTCAAGCTCTTTGGTCAAACTGGCCGGATATTTATTGGGTGCGATTGCACCGCTGCTTTTCCAATCGGCATAGGATGTCTTTGTGGTTGCATCATAGCGCAGCTCAACAAAGTTCAGCGTTTTGGTTCGACTGCGCCCTTTGCGTCCATCATATTGCTCCTCACGCTGCTCATGGCCAATGATCTGCGCTTGAGACACCACCCCTTGCGCTTTGAGTGCGTCATACTCCGCGCCTTCATTGTGAATGATAGCAAGCACAAAGGGCGATATTGCCATACAGGACAGGCCAATAATGAACCAAAGCTCTCCCGGCTTGCCCTTTCGGCGTTCACGCAGCTGATCCAGCGCAGGTTGATAGTCGTTCATGGCAGAGTACCTGGCATCTTCGCCACTTCGGCAATGCCACGCAACGCCGATGCCTTGCTGATCCGCCAACCGATGAGCCAAAGCAATACCGCAAGAACAAGAGCGATTGCGATATTGGGATAGGCCGCAGATGGATCGAAATCGCGGATGTCTGCAACCAGTTCAGGATCGAAACCGCTGAAGGGCGCGTCAACCACCGTCAATACATCGCCAACCTTGGTCTTGTCATACAGATCGCGCGATACCCACATATTCGCCATATTGGGGCCATCAATGGCTGAATCCCCAGTGACAGCGGGCGGAGCGGGCAGATCAGCTTCACTCACCTTCGATGGAAAGTCAGCATATTTGACCGTAGATTTGGAATCAAAACGTACACTCAAGACTTGGATATCTTGGGTTCGAGAGCTGGTCCCCCTGCGTCCGCCGCTTCCTTCATATACCATTTGGTCAAGCTTCATTTCAGTCACCACGGCGCGGGACACGGTGCCTGAGTTGCGGTAATTGTCGACCTTTGATTGGTCTTCATTCATCCGCATGAAGAAAATGAAGGCGAAAATGGCAGCGAGAATAGATAAGCACTTAAAGACAAGGCCAATCCAAGGCCGCGCGACTGCATTCATGGCAAAACTCCCCTGATCCTGTTGATCGGAGCGGTGTTACCCCTTCACATAAGGGGGGCGCATTCCCTCCATTTGAGGGGGATCAGTCCTCCATTTTCCAAGTGGTTGGGGCCCAGGCGACCAACCAATAGGGTTGAGGAATGGAGCGGCACATGGGCATCCGCCTATCTTCTTTCACGCCAAAGCCGCCATGCTTGGTATAGCCATATTGAAGGCGCAAGCCGCAATCCCATCGATCCTTTTGGGCAATGGTCAACTGCAAGATCGACGTCGCGGCATCAAGCTGAACATCTTGCACGGGGCGCTTCCTGCCTTGAGCATCAGTAACATCGGCACTTGTTGGCGGGGCAAATTCGCCAAAGGATACAGGCGGGTCCTTCAGTCGCTTTTGAAGGAAGAGCTTGGCACCCTCAGGGCATCGCGCAATCCAGAGGAGATTGTCTTCGTTAAGTTCCCAGCCATCGGGGGATTTTGCAGGGCGCGTTTCCTTGCAAGCCAATACAACGTCATCCGGCGTCAATTGCCCTTCCTGCGGCCTCACGCGGACGAAGACATAGTTATATTCCTTCATCCACTTATTCTCTTCTTCGCGCGTCAAAACCGAGGACAGTGGCGGCTGTAACTCATCCATTTTACGGAGGAGCTTTTTCAGATCACCTTTGGGCATCAGCGATACGAGCTTTGCCCGGCTCCGCAAAACCGCTCCTGGCCAACGCTGCAATCCGCTGACAATCCGCCAGCCTAAGTCATTCGCGACCCGATAGTAGGGATAAGCTGCTTCCCCTTCCGCTGGACCGAGCTTCAACAAGACGGGCGGTGGCATTTTGGGCAGGCCTCTTGAATAGAGCCGCACATGTTCATCAGGCGGCGGCATGACGAGCCCGTTGTCGTCTACAAAGGAAAAGCGCACATAATGTCTGGCGTTTTTCTCAATCCCACGGCTGATGGTGATGATCGCTCGCGTATCAGACGCCGGACCTGACTTCTTTACGACACCCAATATGCGGCAAATGCGGGAGCTATCGCACTGCAGCACCCAGTCGCCCGACCGATGAGCCTTATCAAGATCCTTCAAATATTGCGGCATTTCCTCCGTTGCATGCGCGTGCAGTGGCAATAGCCATAGGAAAAGGGTGGCCAACAAGCGCATCATTTATTCTCCGGACTCAATGTGTCTGCGCGGTAGGTCCGCAACCAATCATCCTCATGAATGCCGTTGCAGATCGGCATCTCGCGTCGCTCGACGAGGACAAAATCATTGCCTCTCCCCACATGGCCCCACCGTTCATATGTTCCGCAATCACGATCCTTGGATTTGGCACGAACGACGATGACAAATCCGCGATCAGGGTAGGGCTCAGTATGGACGATTTCGTTGGGCAGCTTCTCTGGATATTCCACCCGCCAGTTTTGCAACTGCGCTCTTGTGAAGCGGGTGAGTTGAACCGTATCGGCCTCAGGCGGAACAGGGTGCGCGTAATCAAACATGACCCCGTCGGGTCGGAGCACCAAGGCGCCGGGCGTGTCGGCTAACTCTTGCTGCTGGTCAAAATAGGCCAAAACCTCGTCAAAGGGTTTTGGATCGAAGGAAAAGCCGCGCACATCAGCAATCGAAACCACAGCCCGTTCGCCTGTGCGCAGACCGTAAACTATAGAACGCGCATCTTCGTCGTTGAACCGATATCCGCCTTTGTCATCGACAGAAGCATGGAAGAGGCGGTCGGCTGGATCATAGGCAGTGCCGCTGTCGTCTTTGACGCCCTCCTTCCTAAAATGGATCACCATGGTGACCGCGTGTGACTTCAGGACGGTGCTAGGGACTGGGTTACCAGACTCGACAATCCTGAATTCCGGTGTCGCGTCTCGAAACGGATGATGGCGGATTTGGAGCAGCGGAATCCCTGGCCTTTCCGGCAAAATGTCAATTGCCTCCCATCCCGGATGGATAGCAGTGCAGACATTTTCATTGTCGCAAGCCGCGATCCAACGCCCAAAAATCTTGATGCCCGGTTCCGCCGTGACCGGCGCCGAAAGGAGCAAAGCGAAAGGAAATAGCCGCCAATACATCACCAATAGTCCGGCATAATGACGGCAGAGCTGCGATAAGTGGTTATCCAATCGCCTGTGAAAAGGCCTACGCAGTGCCTTGCCTCGCGTCTCACGGCCAAGACAAAGCCAGACGGTGTGGCCGCGTAGGTTGCGGACAAACCACAGTCACCCGATGCGCCATATTTGCGGGTCACGAGAAGGCCCTGGCTCTCTTCAAAATAGGCATTGTAAAGACCTGCCGCTTTGTCATCGCGCTTAGGGCCAACGGCCTCGGCAAGTCCAATGGGGACAAGCTTGCCGGTCTGCTTATTCTGTGTGAACCACAAAGTCTCAGGAGAGAATGCCCCCTTTGGCGAACAGGCATATTTGAACAAGCGGAACTGCGTACCGACATCCCAAGCCGCTTTGAGGCTGCCCTTGTCCTCGGACGTACAATCGCTAAGTTGTTTTTCGGTCAAAAGAGGCGCGCGATAGTTCAAAAGCCTTACGCCCTTGGTTGGCATGATGGCTTCTTGCTCTACCCAGCGCGCGGAGAATTTTTCTGCATATTGACTGTAGACTGTCTCTACCGCTTTGAAGCCTTGAGCGGGCAGATAATATCGTATTGCATCGGTATCGTCGTGCCAGACCAGAAACTCATCCCCATCGCGCAGCGTTTCCAAGATTTTTTCAGCCTCCAAGAGTGTTGGCTTCACGTCTGGCAAGCGTTGTTCAAAGTCCAAGGGGATGATCGTAATCCCTGCGGCGAAGCCATCGGGATGGGTGAGCTCCACCCGCAAGGCCGCTCTGATGCCGTTCATTTTGGCTTTGCGCGGCGGGACGGCAGCAACCGCAAAGCATTGGCCAAGATTGTCACAGCCAAGGTCCCAGCCTTCAACCTCCATGACCTGCTGGTCGATATAGGCAGGCGGAATGGTGCGTTCGCCCACTGGGGGCAAACAGCCTGCCAAGAGCAGCGCAATGACAGATGTGTAGGTGCAGAAATTCATGGTCTTGCGCCCGCACCGCCCAACATCGTGGCGCGATAGGTGGTGATCCAATCCTCGGTACCAATGCCTGTGTCACAGACAGGCATGAACCGCTTTTCAACCAGCTTCAGCCCCTCAATGGACCATGCATAGATGCGGAGGATGCCGCAGTCTTCAAAGCGGTAGATGAGCTGTCCGCCGAAATAATGGACCATTTGCAGATAGCCTGTCTTCTCATCAAACCAACTATTATAAGGTTCAACCGGTCCTTCAGGATCTTCAAAGTGGATCAGCCTCGGCGGGTCGCCTTGCGGGCCGGACATGAACCAAAAGCTGAACTCGTTAAGCCCTTCATTGCCGCATCCTGCGCGCCAGAGGGCCATGCCGCCCCATCCCCGCCAAGCCTGAGTCGACTGCCCCATATGGCCTTTCGGGCAGCGCTTTGCGAATTGCCCAATGGTACTTGGTGTTCCAACATTGTCGATGCGGCTTGCCGGAATGGGCTTGATGACATCGGTCGAGGCCAACCCTTGGGGCGGCAATTCTCTCCACTGCTCTTGAATGTCAGTGACGTGAGCAAAACCATCGCGGGGTACGTCATATCGCATTGGCAATTCAGAAACATAGGTTGCGTCAGCAGCATCTCCCTTCAGCAGCTCTTTGGTCAGTTCTTCCGCGGCTTTCGGCGACAGCGTTTCAACCGTTTCACCGCCTCGAACAATCGAGAATCTTGCACTGGCAGAGCGATCATAGCCAAAGATCACACGCAGATGAGCCTGATCCTTGTCACTTTCATAGGCGCGGACAGGGGCGATGGCGGTGCAAAGCCCCAGATTGTTGCAGCCAATCACCCATCGTCCAAAATCCTTTGCTGTGCCTTGAACCAATTCTGCCGCACGTTTGGGCGGCGGCATCTCCACCGACGAACAAGCATTGAGGAAGAGCAACGAAGCACCAAGTAAGAGCGCGGAGCCAAGCCTATTCATCGGGGCCTGCGCCACTCGCCGACTCAAAATGCGTTCTAATCCATTCGTCGGGATTGAGCCCCTTGCACACCGGCATTTCGCGCCGTTCAAGCAATTTCCAGCCAAGATTAGTGAAACCCCACGCGCGGAAAGTGCCGCAATCTGTGTGGCCCTTCTGATATCGATATTCGCGCAATATGCCGAAATCGAAATCGAAGATGGCATTCTCAAGCCCCTGCGTTCCTGCATGCACTTTCAGGTCGCGAGGCTCGGGCAGGCTTAGAGGGGCGGGCAAATGGACACTGCGTAGTGCCATTTCCCAATAGGTTCGCGTCGGATAATCCCCATTGTAGCAGGAATAGCTCCACAACAAGACATCATTGGGAAAGCGATAGTGGCGCATGTCGATCGCCCTATGGCTGCCGCAATTTTTTTCTGTCCGGATCGGCACAAAACCTGAAACGATATGCGGCATGGCGGCCAAACGCCGGGGCTTTTCTGGCACGGGCATAGAGCTGCCATCGGGCAGTTCGCCCGGCAGTTCATCAATGACCTTGTCCGTCAAATCCTTCTGCAGCTGAGCGTGGCGTCGCTGCATCGCTCGATAGGCCTGCTTAAACTCAGCGAATGGAAAACGAACGATGGTCCGGTTGTTCGACAAGGCCCTGCCTTCCAGCACCTTACCTTTGTTCAAATGGTCGATGACGGCATCGGATTCCATTTTCAGAAGCGCCTTCCGCGAAAAGCCATGCGGGGGCGAAAGGGCAGCGACCTGATATTCAACATTGAGAACAAAGGGCCCGTGCGAGGTGGCTCCGGCTTTGTTGTCTTCTTCTATTCCCAATGGAACCAATTCAACGGCAAGAGCGCTCTCCATGCCACCCTTAAGATTGATCTGAATGGCCATATCATGGACCGCTGGGTTGATCTCCCGCCTCTCCCGCGCCGTCGGGAAGCCAAGCATTGTGCAATCGGCAGTGTTAGAGCAGCCCACCCACCAATCCCCGTAGCGCTGCACTTCGCCCCGCATCAGCATGTGATCAGGGTGAAGTGTTTTGGCGGACACAGATCCTGCAAAAAGGAAGGTAGCAACCAACGCGTAAACGGGTGACATGGGGTCTGATGTCACCCGCCCACTCAGCCAGCGTCTTTTTTGACGCGATTTGATCGCTGGCTGGGCTACGCCCCCGAGGGAGTTAAAAGGCGAAGCTGACACCAGCCTGCACCGAATGACGGTCAGTCTTGCCGACTTCGCCCTTATAGCCGAGGCTGAAGGTCGCGCCGCTGCGGGTCGTATAGTCCAAGCCTAAGCCAAATTGGCCTTGCAATGTGTTGCGCGTATCGCCTTGCAGAGTGATGCCAGCCGTGCTTGCAGCGAAGGTCACAGGGATCAAGCGATCACCTAAGGTGCCAAGATAGCGAGCGCCAACTTCGATGCGAAGGTCCAGGCCATTGGGCACATCCTCACCACCCTGATTGCCATCCCACAGCAGGGTCTTTGCTGTCAGCTTGGCTTGGCCTTCCATGGTGCTGGTCTTCAAATCGCCGAGTTGAAGGCGCAAGGGGCTGTTCCCGCTTTCGGTATAGCCATCCTGTTTCTGGCGGATGTAGCTGCCGCGCGCATTGGCGCTAAACGCCCAATCGCCCGTCGAGCCCAGCGGCAAGCCAAGTTCCGCAAAGGCGCCAAAGACTTTGGAGTCCGTGGAGCCATTCACGCTTGCCGAAAAGCCATTGAAGCTGACATTCCGAAGCGTGTCTTGATCAACCTTTCCGAAGAGGACACCGCCACCCAAGGTAAAGCCTGTGCCTGTGTAGCGAGCATTGATGCTGCCCAGCACGCTGGATTGATCCCCACCACCGCCGTTGGACGCGAGCTTAATGTCCGCCTTTGCCCAACCAACGGCCAAGCCAAGCGTCAGAGCATCGCTCGCATCAAAGTTTACGCCACCGCTTAGTCCCCGGCTATCATGATTATAGCCAAGCGTGGTGCCGGAGGCACTGCGCTTACCCCAGGCCCCAAAACCATTCATCCAAACCCGATTGCCTTGAGCATACCGAATATCGGCGACGCCCATGCTGTCGATAAAGCCCAAGGTTGTGTCGGCAACAGCCATTGACTGCGCATTGAAAGTCGATGGGCGCGCGGTCAGTACGGAGGGTGCCATGAATGCGCGATTTGTTTCGTAGATGACCGAAAGTGGCAGCAACGCCCCTACAGTCTCAACCGTCGCAAAAGTGCCAGTGACGGTGCCACCGGTCCTGAGGAAGGTTCCGCCTTGTCCCTCGGCCCCACCAATAGAGACAAAGCGGATTATGCCACCGTTCAGCGTCGCATTGCCGGTCACATCCAGCAAATCGATGTTTCCAGCCGTATCAAATTCCACTTCAAGCACCGAGCCGCTATTATGCGTATAATTGCCCTGCACGGTCAGAGTCCCGATGCTGTTGCCAGGAGCAACGATACCATTGTTGATGAGGTTTCCGACAATCCGGCCCGTGCCATCAAGTGTCGCTGCAGCGCCGACCGTGACGTTGGTCGTTCCCACCACATTCATGCGTGTGCGCCCTGCCTGCAGGCTAAGTCCGCCAACCGAGAAGTTACTGGAGAAGGTCAGTTGACCAGCGCCCAGCTTGTTGAATGTGCCTGCTCCCGAAAGACCATTGCTGAAGGTTGAAGCCGCTGTGTTGGTATAGTTGAGCGATGCGCCCGTCGCGATGCTGACCGTTCCCGTACCCAAGGCCCCGTTGCCCGTAACCGCAAGGCTGCCGCCTTGAATATCGACCCCGCCGCTATGGGTGTTGGTGCCAGTCAAAGAGGCCGCGCCGCTTGACGTCTTTACGATTTGGCCAGCGCCCGAAACAGCGTTTCCGAAAGTGATGTCCCCAATCGCCAGCTGTGCTCCTGCTGCAACGGCAACGGCACCCGTTCCCAGCGCATCGCCGAAGTTGAGACCAAGCCGCCCTGAGTTGATTGTTGTTCCGCCGCTATAGCTATTGCCTGCGGTGTTCATAATCACGGTGCCGCTGCCATCCTTGATCAACGAACCCGCGCCAGTGAGCACGTTGTTCAACGCCACGTTGGCGCTTCCGGCATAGTTGACGTTCAACGCCGTACCAGTCGCCATTGATACGCTGCCAGTGCCCAAAGCGGTTGGGCTGTTAACGACCAATGTGCCGCCCTGAATGTCAGTCCCGCCGGAGTGGGTGTTGTTACCAGTCAGAGAGCCAATATTGTTCGCGGTCTTGATCACACGGCCAGCACCGGAGATGCTATTTGCAACGGTCACACCGCCAATGCCAAGTTCCGCACCGGCACTGATCGCGACATTTCCGGTGCCAAGGCCATCGCCAAAGTTCAGACCCAGACGGCCAGCTGTGATTGTGGTGCCGCCCGTGTAGCTGTTGCCTGCATTGTTGATGACGACAGTACCCGAGCCGCTTTTCACGAGCGACCCTGCACCGGACAGGACATTGCTCAGCGCGGTGTTGGCGGCCCCCAGATAGTTGACCGACAGCGAAGTTCCTGCGGCCATCGACACACCGCCCGTTCCCAGCGCGCCGGTGGACAGGACTTCCAATGTGCCGCCCTGAATGTCGGTGCCACCGGAGTGACTATTGTTGCCTGTCAGAGATCCCAAGTTATTCGCGGTTTTGACAACGCGCCCTGCACCCGAAAGGGCATTGCCAACGGTGATGCCTCCAATCCCAAGTTCGGCACCGGCGTTGATCAGCACATTGCCAGTGCCAAGACCGTCGCCGAAGTTCAGGCCCAAGCGACCAGCGTTGATGATGGTGCCGCCGTTATAGGTGTTGCCTGCAGTGTTGATCACAACTGTGCCGCTGCCATCTTTGACCAGGAAGCCGTCACCGCTCAGCACATTGTTGAGCGCCACATTGGTTGCGCCATTATAATCCAGCTGAAGGAAAGCACCTGAGGCCATGGTAACGCCGCCTGTGCCAAGGGCAGCGGGCGAGTTGACCCGAACCGCCCCTGCTTGAATGTCGGTGCCACCCGAATAGCTGTTATTGCCGGTGAGGTCAGCAGTGTTGTTCGCCGTTTTGACCACACTGCCGCCACCGGTAATCGCGTTTGCGACAGCGACACCGCCCACACCAAGGATGGCATTCTGCGCCACGATGACAGTCCCTGTGCCGAGCCCCTGACCATTGTTCAGGCCGATGCGACCGGAGTTGATCAGTGTGCCTCCCGTGAAGCTATTGGCATTTTGGATCACCAGCAGACCGCTGCCGTCCATGGTCAGTGTGCCTGCGCCGCTGATTGGCGTGGAGATCACTTCGGTTGTGCTATTGTTGAACACCAGCTGCGTGTCCGCCGCTGTCGTTACCGCGCCGCCACCCAGCGCCGCCGCCGTGCTGACGATCACCCGTCCGCCCACAATATCAACGCCGCCGGTCAAGCCATTGCTGAGCAGGGTCAGGTCACCAACATCCGATTTACGCAAGATGCCCGCGCCAGTCACATTCTGGCTGAGCGTTTGTGCGGTTGCAATTGACAGGTCGAGCGCTGCACCCGATTGGACAGTGATAGCGCCGGTGCCAAGGAAGCTAGTATCGGTAACGCGGATCGCGCCCTGCTGGATATCGGTGCCGCCCGAATATAAGTTGTTGCCGGTGACGAAGACCGTGCCGGTCCCCGTCTTAATTACATTGCCCGCACCCAAGACGCTGTTGTTGAAGACGGTCAGACCCGCAGTGTCGAGCTGCAAGGTGCCAGCGGCGTCGATGACGATCGTTGCGCCGCCGACATTGCTCGTGCCTTCTATTTGCAAAGTGCCTGCATCTATTTCGATCCCACCGGCAAAGGCGGTGCCGTCTCCAGTCAAGGTGACTTTCCCGGTGCCAAATTTCTGGAAATTGCCAATGCCAACCAAATCGGCCACCACGGTCGAATCCGCAGCCGCGTTGATCCGGGCGTCGGTACCGTTCCTGATTTCCAACGTGCCAACCCCAAACGCATTGCCGTTTGTTACCAATATTGCGCCGCCGCCGACCAGCATCGTGCCTGTGAAGCCGCTGTTGTCGCCGGAAAGCTCGGTCACATTGGTCAAGATTTTGCGGACCAAGCCGGATCCAGTGATATTGTTGTTAACAATAATCCCGCCGTTCAGTCCCAACTCTCCGCTGCTATCGACCTGAATATTGCCCGCACCCAAGCCGGCACCGTTGTTTAGTACGATCCGACCCGCCCTAATGGTCGTACCCCCGGTATAGGTATTTGCGACGTCCATTAAGACTTGGCCGGTGCCTTCTTTGATGAAACTGCCCGCGCCGGTCATAATCGATGTGGTTTGAAGCAACTGGCCCGAAGCGCCGTAGTTGAGGATGAGCGATGCGCCCGCGTTGGCGATGACTTGCCCGGTTCCGAGGTGGGCGAAGTCGCTCACGCGGATCGCGCCCGCGTTGATCGTGGTACCGCCCGTATAGCTGCTGGACGCTGTCAGATCGAGGACGCCGACTCCGTTCTTCACCAGCGACAAGTCGCCATCCAGGAACGCTGACAGCGATTGGTCGGTTGCAATGTCCATCTGCAAGATGCTTGGGACTGAGACGGCTTGAACTGTGCCAACGCCCAAAGCACTCACATTGTTCACGACCAGCGTTCCGCCGTCAATATTGACTGTGCCGGTAAAGCTGCTGTTGTTCCCGGTGAGCGAACCAATGCCAGGACCGACTTTATTGATGGTTCCATCGCCGCTGATGTTGTTGGCTAGGGTGAAATCCCCAAAGAACAAGCCGCTGCTGTCGATCGCAATGTTCGCGGTTCCCATGGCGTTGGCATTGGTCAAGGTGGCGGTGGAAGCATTGTTCAGATTGAATGTGCCGCTAAACCCTGAACTATTGCCACCATAGGTGTAGTTGCCGATGCTCTGGGTCAGAGTGCCGCTGCCCGAAAAGTTATGGTTCAGCGCGAATGTACCGAACCGGTTGAGTTCCGCTGTCGCCCCGTTGGAGATGTTCACATTGGCAGTGTTCGTTCCCAGCGCGGTTATCTCGTTAAACTGCACGATGCCGCTCTGCACATTGACCTGGGTGGCATCTGCATTGCTGCCAGACAGCGTTAACGCAGTGTTGGGGCCGATATTCAGCGTTTCAAAACCGGAGGTGTTGTGAGTCCAAACGCCGTCATCGAAGATACTAAAAGTATCATTGCCAGCCCCGCCGTTGAACAGGGCAGCACCGCCGCCTTGCGCGGAGATGTTAGCCGTTCCGCCGATGGCTATGCTGTCATCCCCATCACCCAATGCAATCGCGAAGCCATCCGATGGAGCCTGCATATCTCCCAAAATGGTTACATTCTGATTGCCAGTACCACCATTGAGCAAATATTGTCCGTTGCCACCAGTGACAAACAACCCGCCACCAGACTCAATGCGTATAGTGTTCTGCTCTCCAGCAGCAGCGGATATATTCAAATTGCCGGGGCTTAAGGTAACCTGAGACCCGAAATTGAAGAGCATCTGGGAATTAGCGCCGCTAACATTGACGATTAGGGTGCCAGATACGCCGCCATTTTCCCAAATCAGGGAGCTGCCGCTACCCGTCATGGTTACCAATGAGCCGTTGTAAACGGCGCCGTTGCGGACGATCAGGCTGTTGTTGTTTCCAGTTGTCGTAACATTGACGCCGCCTGCGTTTGTGGTGGGGCCATTCACATCGACCAGCACGCCGTCTGCGTTCACAGTAACAGCCGTAGGAGCCACCGAGCCGGTGCACAGCACGACTGTGCTGTCTGTCGTAATTGCATTCAGCGGCTGATTGGGGCTCGGCACACACGACGCCTGCGCCTCTCCCGCCAACATCAGTGACATGATCGAAGCGGATGCCATCAGGCCCAGACCCCGGACCAGCTTTTGATTTTTCAGAACGCGAACAGCAGACATGGGGTCCCCCTTTTGGTTTTCGAATATGGGGCCTCACTCTCACTCTCAGATCGATAGGCCTATCCCCCCAGAGGAGGGGGACCAGAGACAGATTGGCGACTGACCCCCTCAACCAAAGGGATTGAGCGAAAGAGGCGAGTAACTGAAACTTAACCTTGAAAAGTTGCGGACGGCGCGACTTCGATTCCCAAATTGGGCGTTCGCTTGAAAGGCTATTCCATGAAGACTCTCCGCCCCTTCGCGTTGCCATTGGCTCTGGCGGCATCTGCAGTCCTGGGGCAGCCCGCTTCTGCCGCTATCATTACGTCCTTGTCAGGGGGAACGCCCGTTGTGATCCCCAATTCCAATCAGCAAAATGTCTCGGGGCCCATCACCTTCGGTCCGGGCATCACCTTCACGACAACCAGCCCGACAGCGCGTTTTGGCTGGACAGGCGTCCTTCCGCAATTCCAAGCCTTTCCTTGGGTTGGCAATCCGGCAATCGCCCTGAACAATGTTGAGTCCCGCTTCTCGCTGACCTTCGCGACACCCGTCTCGGCATTTCTGGGGCAGATCACCTGGGGCACGACAAATTATGCAGGCTTTGCAACGCGCATGTCTGCCTATGATGAGACTGGCGCTCAACTGGATTTCATCGACTTCATGGCGAATGGCCAACAGCAAGTCGCCAAAGGCTATTATGGCTTTTCGACGACAGGTGCAGGCATAAAGCGCGTTGATTTCACCAATGATTTCATCGCGGTGCGGAACATCAGTTTGATTGCAGGCGCTGTCCCTGAACCCGCAAGCTGGGCGATGATGATCGTGGGGATTGGTCTTGTTGGTGGCTTCTTGCGTCGCGGTCGCCGAAAAGCCGCACTTTCGTGATGAAATATATGAGCCGTCTGACCGGCTCAACTCTCTGAACTCAGTCTCGGTCGATCCGGATCAGCTTGGCCTGGATCGCCTCAAATACCGCCTCACCGCGCGATTTGACCTGCAGCTTGCGATAGATGCCCTGAACATATTCGGCGACTGTATAGGGCGATAGATTCATGATCCGAGCGGCCTCTTTCCGGCTCAGCCCTCGCGCGAGATATTCGAGCAGCTCTCGCTCTCGCGGCGAAAGATGAGGAGCCTCCGCGCCCGTCGCTTCTTCCGCCACAGGCTCATCGCGCACAAGGCTGAGCAAATGGCTTGCCGCACGGGCACTGATCGGCGTTTCGCCTGCTAGGGTTGCCCGCACATGCGCCAAGACCATCTCCGCGCTGGTGTCTTTCAAGATATAGCCATCGGCCCCAGCTTTTAGCGTGTTGATCACGCTCGCCTTGTCTTCAAACACGGTGAAAACCAGCACTTTGCAAGCAGGCACTTTGGCGCGGATTGCCTCGATAACACTAATCCCACTGCCATCGGGAAGGCCCAGATCAAGCAAAGCCAAATCTGGCAATAGGTCGACCAGCGGGAGCCCAGCCGCCAGATTTCCAGCATCGCCGACAATTTCTATCTCGCCTGCCGAAGCCAGCGCGTTGATGGCATAGGTCCGCAGCCGCTCATCATCTTCGACGATGATCACCCGCGCTTTCCCCTTTGGGGCAGCGCTTGCTTGCTCCTGCTCGGTCTCGCTCATCGGGTCATTCGTGCCTGCCGCTTTCAACATTGTCCATCCTAGTTTGCGCATCAACTGACGCCAGAGTTCAGCCAAGGGCAGCGATCCCCTTGCGCGCTTCGGCCATATTGTCAGCGAGATGATCAGCATTTGCGCCGACGCGGATGGCGGACTCATAGCTTTCCAAAGCGGATCGATAATCCTTCTCCAGATGATAGCAGACGCCGACCTGCTCTAGCGCGAAGGCCAATTCACTTGGGTAGTCGCGGGAAATGGCAAGCCAAGCTTCGCGGCCTTTGGCCGTTTGATCGGCCAAGACCAATTTGATCGCGGCTTTGCTTCGCGCGTCGAGGCTTGAATTGGCGGGATCAAACCCAAGAGCGCGTTCAAAAAGCTCTTTGGCGCGCTCTTCCCTTTCAAGCCCTTCTTCAGCATCCCGTTTGGCTTTTGCTTCGGCCTTGGCTGCTGCCTTTGCAGCCTTCTCCTCAGCCGTTCCCCCGCCGAACAAAGAGCTGAAAAATCCCATTGCTGTATCCCTTCTGTTGCCCCCTATGATCTAGATCACATTCGGGGGGCTGCTTCATCCCCGCCAGATGGGGGGATAGAAGCAGCATCAATAGGGATGCATCAATCGCCTACCACGCAGGGGGAGGCACAGGATGCGCACGTCAGCATTATTATCGATTGCCCTAATTACGGCAGGCATCAGCGCCGCCGCAGTTGCACAAACAAATCCATTCGAACGATTTCGCCGCGGGCAGCCGGCTGCAAAGCCTATGCCGCAAAAGCCTTCGAACACGGGGCCGATCCAAGATCAGGGCGTCCATAATGCCGTCCACGCGGCGCATCAGAAGCAAATCGTCTTTACGCGCACCGACACAACCATCGGCGCCATTACTGAAGCCGATATCGCGACGGACTTTACGCTTGGCCAGCCGATGTTCTTCCGAGTCTTTACCGAACGCTCGGCTATCAACGCTATTGCGGCGGCAAACAATTTGAATGCCCGCGATCTCGCTTCGCACGCTGTGAAATACACGGCCCGTTTCACCATTGATGGTCAGACATTCGAAACCTCGATGTTCCCATGGGGGAATCCGAAAGATCACGAGACATGGACGACATGGCGTGGCCAGTTTGTGAACACCATCAATGCTCAGCGAACGCCGGGCACCGACGTTTTTATGGAAATGCTTTCAAAGGCGACCGCCGCGGGACTGTTGAAACCCGGTAAATACAGCGTCAAGATGGAGGTCATCCCGCAGTCCTTCATTCAGAATGTTGGGGATTACCGAGCTGGTGTCGTTGCGACCGGAAGCTTCAACCTCACGGTTCCGGTCGGCATATTTCAGGCCAGCAACCCCGCCATCTGTGCGCCTCGTCGCGGAGCCACGGGCAGTCCGGCGATGGAAGCCCGGGCGCTTTCAGAGGCCAAGCGAATTTCAACGAACCGCGAAGTTACCCCCATTCGCGCCATCGGTGTTGGTGAGAGCTGGGATATCGAGCGTAACGAGATCACCGGCATCCCGAAGGAGCGCGAAACCACCGTCGTAATTTTGGCGCGCGGACCGAAATATTGCACCGCCAACAGCCACTATTATTACGAGGACTATATGGGCGGCGGCAATTTCTGGACATCGACCGCGAGCATCTCACTCAATGTACAGCCGCGCTACATCCCCTGCGCTTGCCTGAATTGAGGCGACGCAGCGTCAAACACAAATCAACAAAGGAAAATCCAATGAAATCCACAATAGCCCTTTTGCCGCTCGTCGCTCTCCTGTCCGCCTGCGGCACCGCAGATGGTGAGCTGAGCGCTGGCAATTGGAAGAACACGATGGCGATGACCAAGTTTGAAGTGCCCGGCGCACCGCCTGCCTTG
>DLOX01000049.1:29785-41566 GCA_002478575.1 Sphingomonadales bacterium UBA7473
AACAAGCCAAAACGATGCTTGGCAAAGCGCAGACGACCGAAGCCTGTATGACGGAGGCCCAAGCCAAAGCAGGGGTTCGTGATTTCTCCAGCTCAATGCAAAAGGGCGACTGTAAGATGGATGATTTCCAACAAGGCGGCGGAAAAATGTCTGGCACAATGATGTGCAAAGGCAGCACCATGGGTGACACGACCATGAAGATGGACGGGACCTATACCACCGAGAAAGTCAGCATGAACCTGACCGGGGAAATTGCAGAGAAAAGCTTGCCCGGCGGAAAAGCCACCGTTGGCCTTTCCATCACCAGCGAGCGCATCGGTGACTGCAAAAGCTAAGCGCCCCAATCCATCCCATGATGACGCTGCATTATATTCCCGAAGATGAATGGCATGGCGAGCTTCGTGTTGAAGCGCGCCATGCCGGTTTTTCGGGGAAGGCCGAGGCATGGTTCAATGCAGAGGAGTTGAGGCAATTTGCCGCGCCCCTGAAAACTTGGCCGCCTGCGCTCAATGAGCCAGTCAAGCTGCAAGGCGGATATTTCTCTGACAGCACAACCAGCAGCGCGCCTGTGGAAACCCGTGTCGGGATCAAAATCGGACAGCGGGGAAGCCGAGGGCGTTATTGGGTTGAGGCGGAACTGACCGAACCCAATGACGAGATATTGCCGCAATCAGCAACTGTTCGCTTTTTCGCCGAACCCTATGCCCTGATGCGCTTTGCCGATCAGGTCGAGGCCATGCTTGCAGGTGGCGGGAGCGCGGGTCTCGTCGCATCCACCGGGGGAGCGGGACAGCCCGGCATCATGACCGCACGCCAAAAGATCCAGCGTCCATTCACGCCCTTGTTCATCGAACTGCGCGAGGCGTGCCATGCTGTGGTCGAGCGGATGGAAAAGGACAGCACTCGCCAGCTACCGCCCGATGACCGGCAAATGATGACCGAAGAATGGGAGCAATTTGATCCCGGCCTCATCATAGGGACCATCGACTGGGAGGGAGGTCAATTGATCCTCAACTGGGCAGTCGATGATGAGAATCCGATCCATGCTGCCCGTTCGCCCTATTACATTTTGGACCTTCAAGCTCTGAAGCGCGAGGCGCAAGCCACCACTCATCCCAGAGCCTGGTTCGAAAGCTACGCACTCTTCCTGCTTTCCGCCGCACAGGATCATTTCGGCGATTTCTTCCGCGATGGCCCGACGGATGACATCCCTTACAACCGCCACCTGATCTACGCGCGGGGCATGGCGGAAACTGCCGCGTGCATGTGGATCAAGAATATCATTTTCACCTACGACGACCGGCATGATCAGGCAGAAACGGCATGAGGTGGAAAAAATCCCATCCAGACGAAGTCGGCGAAAGCATCCTCGTTTGCCGATCGAAGAAATATGACAAGATCGCCCTTGCCGTCCGCGAACTGATCGAGCGGATGACGACGGACTGGTTGGCGGCAGGCCATCCGAAGGCCGAGGCGCTGTTCATGGATATCAACGCCACCAACGGCTTCATCTTCTTCACCTGGGACCATCTGGATGGTGGCGCGGATTTCTATGAGGAAGGCTGGCCGACCTATTATCTGGAGCTGCCCACGCTCTGGCAGGAATCGCTGGAGCATGAGCGCGGTGCGAGCCATTTCGACGATGCGGCGCATATCGCGCTGTGCATAGAGGTCGGGCGGGTCCTGTGTGAGGCCGAAGAGACCGGCATTGAGGAAGACTATGTCTATTATGAAAAGTTCGAGTGGAGCAGCTCGGCACAGCGGTTGATTATATGATGGCCATCTGCACCGGCGACGTGCCTGGCGGGAATGCACCGGTTTGGCTAATGCCGTGCGAGGCGACGGATGCTTCCGATGTAGCTGTTGCGCTCGATATGCTGGTCACAAAATTGCTGTCGGACATTGGCGCGCCTCGCCACGGGGCCGTTCGTTTTGATATCGATGAAGAGCAAGGGACAATTGCCGCGGCATGGCACTCGTCTGCCGATGCCGCCATCGCAGCAAAGCCGGGACCGCTTCGCTACGGACTGAAGCTTGATGGCTTGCAGCGCAAAGGGGTTGAGGACGCAGCCCGATATGGGCTGAACGAATTTGATAATGACTGTCATCAGGCGATTATCGAATTTGTCGAAGCCAGAAATGCTGCTGCCGAGAAATCGGGCGAGCCGGACAGCTACAAATTTGTTGTGCAAGGGGTCCGCAATCTCCTGCGTCCCTTTGTGGAGACCGGGGAATGAACGAAAACTGGCGCAAGGCGCGTGACCATCATGATTGTGAAACCATATTGAGATGCGACGAAACGGGCTTTCGCGAAATCGCCCAGT
The DNA here is from genome assembly GCA_002478575.1 of Sphingomonadales bacterium UBA7473. GTDB lineage: Bacteria > Pseudomonadota > Alphaproteobacteria > Sphingomonadales > Sphingomonadaceae > Aquisediminimonas. The sequence continues at coordinate 32,110 of DLOX01000049.1, forward strand.
CGCTGACCGAACTTATCGCGCGGATGGAGGCCGACTGGCTGGCCGGCGGCTTTGCCAAGGAAGCGGCGATCTTCATCGATATCAGTTCGAGCATCGGCCATCTGATGGTCACATGGGACATTAAGGGCGGCGGAGGCGTTTACGCAAACCCTGACTGGCCGACCTACTATCTCGAACTGCGCAGGCTTTGGCTGGAATCCGAAGATCATTCCGATGGCCCGGATCACTTTGATCAGCAGGCCCATTTTGCGATCTGCTTGACGGTCGAAAACATGCTGATCGCGGCCGAGGAGGCCGGACAACCCGAAGCCTACGAAGTCTACGAACTGTTCGAAGGCAGCACCAATGGCGCACAGCGGGTGGTGATTTGATGACCGCCAAATTCGATCAGAACCGCCTGTCGGCGGTCTCGCTCGACATCAGCGACATTCACGTGCGCTGCCAAATATGGCGTTCGCCCCGAAACCACCGGAAGGGCGGATACGTCGCCTTCGAAGGCACTTATCTGCATGGGTCGGCGGGTAGTGACGACGCGCGTTTCATCCGTTGGACCCTGCGCCAGTTTCTGGAAGTGGCGCGTGTCGATGGACTGGTGATCGATTGCACCGCGCTCATTTATGAATGGGGCGACGACCTGTCATTCTCTGCCGCGTCCGAACTGCCCTTCCTCGTCGCGATCAACCCAGACCATAGCGAAGCCTATCTTCATGCGGTCAATGTGCGTCATCACCGGGCATCGGCCAACGCTGCGCTGGCCGAAATGGATGATCAAATTCGGACGATGAAGTCACTGTTATGATGCTGAGATGTGCTTGATATGGAATTAGACACTGCCCTTGACGAATCCGGCCTGATCCCACGGCATGTTTTCGACGATGCCAATCTGGCTGTCTTTGCCCTTTATGAGGACGAAGAAGCACGCGAATATTGGCTCGATGACATTCGCTCGGCATTTAATGCGACACTGAATGAGGATCGACCCGACCGGGCCGCTGCGCTAGCCTATGCGGCGCTGGCCTATGCTCACCAGTCAGAGGCCAAGTTCACCTTACTGAACCTGCAAGGCATTAGCCTGACCGCGATGATTGAATCAGGCGGCCCCGTCGAACTGCAAGATTACCGCGCCGCTGCATTTGAAAAGGCCCTCCAATCACTACCGCCTGATCGCGGCTGGGGGCATGAAGACATGCTGTGCCGCATGCGCCTGGCCAATGCCTGGCGCGAATATGGCGTGATCAAGCAAGACGCAGACATGCTCAGCGGCGCGCGCGACGAATATGCCGCGCTATTGCCCGCTTTGCGCGAAGGGCGCTGGGGCTATGCGATGCACGCAAAGGCGGCAGAAATCGGCGCACTGCTGGCGCTTACGGTTGACGAGATCGCAAAGATTGGCGCGCCCGAAGACCCATGGCCCGAAGGGATGCGCGTGCCTTCGATCAATCCCGATCCCCTGCCTCACTGGCTTCTGGCGCTGAAGCTGGCACTTGATCCCAAGCTGCGAGCCGAAGACACGCTCGGCTATTGGGACGCAGCGATGGAGCCGCTTGAAAAGTGGCTCGACGAATTGCGCTACAAGCCCGAGGCAAAAGAAGCAGGGTCAGCGGTGCGCGACGCGCTTCAGGCGCTGGATATTCCGCCCGACAATCCCGACCATGGCTGGGTGCAATATTATATTGGCGCCTTTGCGATGGCGGCGGGGCTGCAAACCGAAGGCCTGCGAAGCGAAGCGAAAGATGCCGACGACGAAGATGAGCTTGTTTCCGCCGTCACTGGCTATCGCCATGCCCTTTCGGCAATTGAGCAAGGACATAGCGGCAACTGGCCCGGCACCGCCTTCCAACTCGCCTATGCACTCCATTCACTCGGCGAAGCACGCGCCGATGTGGCTGTGCTCGATGAAGCGATCAGCTTTTACGAACAGGTCGTGTCGCGCTTGGCGGATGCCGATGATCAGGAGGACTGCCTGCTGGTGGCGCAAACCCAGACAAACCTATCCGAAGCCATGGCGCAAAAAGCTGAGATCAATGGCGACGCAGCCCTCGCACGCCAAGCGCTGGGCATCGCAGCGGAGGCTGAAATGGGTTTCACCCTGTGGGCGCACGATGAAGGCATAGAAGTTGCACAAGCCAATTGCGCGCGGATTTCGGGCATAATCGACGAGATCGAGAGTCGGTGAAAAGAACCGCAACTGCGCTATGATCATCGCATCGTCTCGCGCTTTAGAGAGTCCCGTCACTGCTCTCCGCAGCAATGCCCACCAATGGCAAGACTTGGCGGATGACCTACTCTTTGCCATCGACCGGCTAGAGGCGCTCAATCGCAAGGCGCAAGTGCCTTCATTCAGCCGAAACATCCTCATCACGATTTCGGCAGACCATCAGTCTCTGTCCCTTTGCTTGAACCGCTTTGGAGCAAGACCTGACGGGGTGGGCGAGGAGGTGGTCAGGCTCGGCTTTTGTCCATTGCCTATCACTACCGACGAAGCGCGCGACGATGAGACGATACCGCCCAATGCCTCCATCGATCGCGCAATCAGCAAGGCAGCCGCCGAGATGCTAAGCTGGACCAAGGACCCCGAGACTTTCGAACTAGTCGAGCATCGGCGATACTCGCTTTTCCTGCAATGGCCCGGTGAAGCGCCTTCGCCAGTCAATGAATATGCCTATGGCTTGTGGGATGAATAAGCGCATCGGCATCCGGCACAATTTCGCGATGACCCGCTTCTACAAGCAACAGAAGGCGGTCGATCTTTTGCTGAAAGATGAGCCAATGCCCGATGCCTGGTGGGCCGAACTGCAGAAAGTGGAATCGCTCTACACGGGCTGCCGCGACATTCCAGCCATTGGCGAAATTGCCCGTCTGGCAGAGCTACCAAATCTGCATACGCTTGGCCTCAGCCAAAGCGAACTGGTCGACATTTCGGGCCTGTCTGCGCTCAAAAATCTGAGGGTGCTGCATCTTGATCACAACCGGATATCGGATGTCTCGCCGCTGAGTTCCTTGCCCAATCTGCGTTACTTGGGCTTGAATGAAAATCAGATTTCGGACGTCTCCAGTTTGGGCGCAATTCAAAGTCTGCGCTATCTCTCATTGAACGACAATCTGATCGCCGATCTGAAACCTCTGGCTGCCTTGTCCAAGCTCGGCACCCTGTCCATTGAGCGCAATCGGATTTCGGATGTCTCGCCCTTGTCTGCCATGACCGGGCTGACCGAAATCTGGGCCGACGGCAACCAGATCACCGAGATCTCGGCGCTCGCCGCTCTTGGCGGTCTGAAATATCTTTCACTCGACGGGAGCCGGATCATTAGTTTGGACGCCCTTGCTCGCCTGACTCAGCTGTCCCACCTTTCGCTGGACAACAACCAAGTTGCTGACATTTCGGTATTGGCCAAGCTTAAACAGCTTCGGCACCTCTCGCTGGACGGCAATGGGATCAGCGACTTGACGGCACTGGCAGGGCTTACCCGATTGGGACGCCTGTCGCTCGGCAATAACCGAATTGTGGACATAAGCCCGTTGGCCGAATTGACCGAGCTGATGTCGCTTTACCTCCATGACAATCAGATTGTCGATGCTTCGCTGCTGGATACATTTGCAGAATTGGAAACCTTTTCCTTGAGCAACAACCCGGTCAGCAACACTGCCAAGGCCTAGAAAGGTCAATCGACATTTGACCAATGGCTGCGATCGCTTTCGGGATCCGAGCAGTCCTTCCTGATCAAATCGGCAAACCTCATCTCCTTCAGGTTGGTCCTTTCATTGGTCTCGCCACGGATCCTCGGCCAGCATTGCCGCAATCTCGGCCTCACGCCGCGCACGCCATTCGGGGCCGGCGCGACCCAAAAGCTCAAGCTCCTTTGCAAAAACCACGCGACGAAAATCTGGCCCTTCTACGCGATTGGCAAATTCATAAGCGTGAGCAATTGAAACCGCTGTCTGCAGCAAAAACCAATAGAGAAGCTCCTCTACATCGCGTGTTCTTTGCCCCCGTCCATTGTCTTGGCCCCGCTCATAATAGGCCCAGTAATAGCCATCTTCATCGATCAGCAGCAGAGAGCCTTCATCACCATCAAAGGTCCGATAGGCGTCGCTGGTGCGAACTTCGCCCATCATCCGGGTGAGCAGTTCTGAATGGCGCGCCGCGATGGCATCATGATCAAGCATGGTACCGCCCATCATATCCTCACACTCCGAAAATGGATGCCAAGCGACCCGCTTCTCCTCATTATCACAAATCGCGCTCCCGTTCGTCGCGCAACCGATGAACTGCACATCCTCAAAACACCCATCTGCCAAGGTCGCCCATGAAAAGTCGCAATTCTCAAACCGGCAACGAATGATGCGCACGCCAACGATATCAGCCCGGAAAAAGCGGCAGTTGTGAAAGCTGCAGTCGGTAAAGCGAGCGCCATTGATCAAGGCTTTGGTGAGCAAGACATCCGAAAATCGGCAACGCTCAAAACTGGCCTGCTCAAAATGAGCGCCACAAAGATCGACGCGTTCGAAAGTGACATCGACAAATTCCTCGCATGGGGCCGACAGGCAGTTAAGGTCCACGTCGGAAACGGTCGAGCCAGGCGCAAAGGGGGTGGTCTGCTGGATCATTGCTGCTATGCTTCAGCCGCAGCGCGAAACGCATCGAAGGTGACGAAAAACATGTCGAGCGCCTTGGCCTCATCACCGCTGTTGAAATCAAGCAACATGTTGGCCCAACCGCTGGTGCTTTCACCAAAGCCGGTCTTGCGGCGCACATATTCGTGAAAGTCGTACCAAGGCGGGTTGAGCTGATCCTCAACACCCTTCCACCGACATGCGGCTTCATAACCAGAGAGATGGAAAGCCATGAGAGTGACCGCATTTCCGCCAATGTACATCCCAGGCCGGGTCCGTATCAGGTCGATATAGGAGTAGAGGTCGTCGCTGGCAGCTGCGTGGGTCACGCCTGTTCCAACGCCGAAAAATCGCCCGCAAAAACCACATCCGGATCAATCTCCAACCGCCCCAGCCGCGAGTCCGTGATTGCGCGATAGGGATCAAAGAAATAGCGCCGCCGTTCATCGCCCCAACCGGCCATCTCTTGCGGAAAGGGCAGGTCTGCTTGGTCAGACATCCGAACCCCAGCGCAGCTCATATGGCGGCGTTGGTTGAGATCGTCGGGCGGGATGCGAACCATGGAGTGAGCGCCTTGGTGCAGCGTGGGGAAGCGTTCGTGATCCACTGTGTAGATGGCTAGCTTTGCCCATTTCAGACCGCCACCAAAAGCCGGGGCTTTCTCGAGCAGATCATGAGCACACTCCTGCCGCTCCGCCCACGCAGTGAACATGCCAAGCAGCTTTTCAACCAGCAAATGGCCCTCAGGTCCGCCTGCGATGTAGCCAATATCGATAATGATGGGGCGCTCAATCATCCTCCATCCAGCGCTGAAAAGTCCCCAGCAAAGAGCAAATCCGGGTCAATCTCCAACCGCCCGAACCGCGAGTCCGTGATCGTGCGATAGGGATCGAAGAAATAGCGCCGTCGCTCATCGCCCCAACCGGCCATGTCTTCCGGCAGCGGAAGGTCCGCTTGGTCAGACACCCGGACCCCAACAAAACTCGTATGGCGGCGCTGATAGGGGTCGTCCGGCGGGATGCGGATCATCGTATGCGCGCCCTGGTGCAGCGACTGAAACTGCTCAAGGTCGACAGAGTAGATGCCCAGCTTGGCCGATTTCAGCCCGCCACCAAAAGCCGGGGCCGTCTCCAGCAGGTCATGCTCAAAACCCTGCCGCTCCGCATAAGCAGTGAACATGCCAAGCAGCTTTTCAACCAGCAAATGGCCCTCATCTCCGCCTATGATATAGCCGATATCGACAATGATGGGGCGCTCAATCATCGGTCCACCACATCGACTTTCCACGTCCGAATGCGATCAAACGCCATTCGGCATTCGGGCATAAGCAGTTGCTCGCTTAGCAAGAATTTCTCGCTACCCCAGATATAGCGATCGACGCGGCCGCAATCGCCTATGCCGCGATGCCGCGCAAAACCCTCAAGCACACGCTTCTCATCATCCCAGCTGACATTGACCAGGACATTGCTTGGCCCGTCCCCAGTGATGCCATTGTCATAGTCGAAAGTGGCAGCGCTAACTTCGCCAAAGCCATTGACGATCATGATGTTGCTATAAAGATTATAGGCCCCGTTGCCGCACTGCCATGGCATGATGATCATGCTCTTGTCTGAATCCAGCCGGATCAGCTTTGGAGGCGCGCCAGGGCGCTCGACATCCACCGCGCATTGATCCTTGGCCCGAAGATCTGCCATCGCCTTGGCTTGAATCTCGCTGGGCGGTCGATCAGGTCGCGCAGGCCGCGCCAGCGAAACATGGTAGCCCGGCAGATCATCATAGGGCACACGCGTGCCGGGCTTGCCCAAGGCCTTTGCGGTTCCGCTGCGCCCTTGTTGCTCATCCATGCGCAATAAGGATGCGGTCAATCCAGCGAGCGACGCACGGGCGAAATCTCGATCCTCAACCTGTCGCAGATGGGCCCATGTTCCGGCGCGCAATTTCCGAATGAGCGCTAGCGCATCTGGCCCCGTGAAGATGAAATGCTGGCCGGAAGGCGATGGCAAATCGATGGCGCGATCATCTATGAACAGCATCAAGCCGCTGGGATTTTCCGTGCCGCTGGGAATCTTCATCTTTACCATAGGATGAAGATGCGATGGCAAAGGCCGGTCAATCAGGACCTCAAGATGATCGATATTGTCAGCGGCAGTTTTGGGCTTGGCCTGGAGAGCGATCGCAGAGCAATTCCGCACATTGTCGCAGCCTGTGGTCCAATCTTTGTAAACCACCACTTCTTCAGGGCGTGGCCCTGTGTAAAGCGTGATACTTGCAGCAGCGAGAAGAAGAGAGACTGGCATTGCGCGAACTCCTAGCGCGGGTGCTTTCGCAGCTGCCGATGGAGCTTCCTATCCCCACAAAGGAGGGATGGCGGTGGGTGCAGCCATGTCAAACTGGTCAGGCCGGTGTAAGTCTTCATAGTCTAACGGCCTGCTCCGCTAACTTTGCGTTGCTCCCCAGTTCACAGAGAAGGTCCAAAGCTTGCCGGTGCTTCGCACCTTAAATCATCTCCTTGGGTAGCGCAGGCAGTCCATTCAAAGAAAAGCTGGGTCAATCAGGATGATCCGCAGGTCATTCACGTTCGTCCCGGTTGGGCCTGTGTAAACGCTATGTCCCAGCCGCTCAAAGAAAGCTGAGCTGTTCTGCGCCATTAGCAATTGCCTTGCGTCAATTTCTAATCGGTTGGCCATTGCAAGTGTGGTTGGGAACAAGATCGCACCAGCGGCACTGCTCGTTCCGTCAATACCATCGCTGTCCGCCGCCAGAGCTGCTATGCCTTGAGCGCCGTTGAGTTCGACCGCCAAGGCCAAAGTATAGCTTAGGTTGCGGCCTCCGATACCGCCGCTTTGAGATACAGCAACACTGGTTTCGCCGCCGGAGATCAGGGCTGCACGGCGGCCTTTTGCCCGATGAGCCAGCGCCAGCTTAGCATGTGCGCAAGCAACCTCTTGAGCATCCCCCTCTAGATCATCGCCAAGGATCACAGGCTCATATCCGGCTGCTTGGGCGACGCTAGCCATCGCGTGCAGTGCGTCGGAGGCCTTTGCGCAAACAACCGTTTTTTGATTTCTCACCGGTAAAGAAAGCGAACAGCCAATTGCGCTGGTCATTTTAGACGACACTGAGATGCCGTAACGCGACAAGATCGCCAAGGCGTCTTCTCCCTCCGGAAGCGGGCAGGTGGGGCCTGAGGCGACAAAGGCCGGATCGTCACCGGGCACGTCAGAGATGACATAGGTCAAGACTTCTGCAGGCGAAGCGAGCGCTGCCAATCGTCCGCCTTTCAGACGAGACAAGGCGGATCGGACACGATTCATGTCCGCGATGGGCGCACCTGAGGCGAGCAACGCACGATTGATCGCCTGCTTCTCAGCAAAGCTGACGCCCTCGATGGGGGCGGCCATCAATGCTGACCCGCCGCCCGAGATAAGCGCGATCAGGCGATCCCCATGCCCTAGCGATTGCGCCATGGCGATGGCCGCCTCTCCTGCTTTCAGGCTCGCATCGTCAGGATTGGGATGTCCGGCCTCAATAACTGTGGCGAAGTGGGGCGGCGTCCAACCTGATGGCATATGGCCATGGCGCGTGATGATGAGGGCCTCGTCGGCGTGAATATGGTCTAGCGCGACTCTCGCCATATGCCCGGCGGCTTTTCCCAAGGCGAAGATCACCGTTCGGCCAGTCGGGCGGTCCTTGCGCAAATGCGGCGGCAAGCAGTTTTCCGCCTGCACGGCAGCCACGCCAGCGTCAAAAATCGCCCGTAGCCTTAGCCTTAGTTCCGCCTCATCGACCATGGCCAAGCCTAGTCGTCGATGCGGGCAGGCTCAAGACGCGGGATCAGGATATGAATGATCGCAAGCGCAATCAGATACATGGATCCGATCAAGAGGAAGATCGGGGTGTAGCTGCCCACATTTTCCAACACATAGCCTGCATATTTGGCCATCAACATGCCGCCAATGGCGCCCGCCATGCCGCCAATGCCCACGACCGAACCCACCGCGCGCCTTGGCATCACATCGGAGGCAAGCGTGAAGAGATTGGCAGACCAGCCCTGGTGTGCTGCTGCGGCAAGGCCAATGATCCCAACCGCAATGTAAAGATTCTCCGCATAGATCGCGAGGCTGACGGGGAGCACACACAGCGCACAGACCAGCATCGCGGTCTTCCGCCCCGCATTGATGCTCCATCCCCGCTTGATCAGCGCGGACGAGAACCAACCCCCTCCAATGCTGCCAAAGTCAGCCAGCAAATAGATCACGATCAGCGCGGGGCCAAAGGTCTTGAGATCAAGGCCGTAATTCTTGCCGAAGAAATCAGGCAACCAGAAGAGGAAGAACCACCAGATCGGGTCGGTCAGGAATTTCCCCACCGCAAAGGCCCAGGTTTGGCGATGCTTGATCAGTTCACCCCACGCAATGGGCGTGTCTTTCTCAACGGGGTCGCTGCGAATGAAGGCCAGCTCAGCGGCGTTGACCTTTGGGCTATCCTCAGGATCGCAATACATGCGCCACCAAAAGAGCAGCCAGAAAAAGCCCAACGCGCCTGTGATCAGGAAAGCGCCCTGCCAGCCGAGAGCCAGATCAATGACCAGAAAGGGCACCAACAAAGGCGTCAGGATCGCGCCTACGTTCGAGCCTGAGTTGAATATCCCTGTCGCCAGTGCCCGTTGCTTTTTGGGGAACCAGTCGGCGGTTGATCGGACTGCCGCAGGGAAGTTGCCCGCCTCACCAATGCCGAGGCCAAAGCGGGCCATAGCGAAGGTCGTGACGCTATAGGCGGCCGCATGGGCCATGCCGAACAAGCTCCACGCGGCAACAGCAATGGCATAGCCCCATTTGACGCC
>DLOX01000208.1 GCA_002478575.1 Sphingomonadales bacterium UBA7473
GGCATTGCAAATCGCAGACATGTCAAGCTTCTGGCTTGCCTTGGCCTTGTTCATTCCCATGACCTTTGGGAATTGGCTGGGCGGCCTGGCCTTTGGGAAGCTGGCCCCCGCAGTTTGGCGGGGGGCAGTGGCGGTGTTGCTTGGGCTGGCGGCTGCAACAGCGGTGTGGCGTTTGGTAGGTTAGGGCTCAGGCCCCAACCACCCTTCGTCAAGCTCAGGGTGAGCGGGAGGGCCAAGCAGAGCAGATATACCAGTCCGCTCAGGCTGAGCTTGACGAAGCCCGCTAGCCCAATAGCTCCTTCAATGGAACCGAAGCATCAGCAAGCTTGGCGGGATCAATCACCGCTCGGGCCTCAACAAGTTTCCGCCCCTGCACATAATCTTTGACCATGCTGACACAATCCAGCGCCACCACGGCCCCGCCCTTAAGATAGACGACAGAGAAGCTGCGGCTGGCCGGATCTCCCCGCGTGATCGCTTGATCATGGCCGGATGACAGCCCCACCGTCTGGAGCTTCAGATCATATTGGTTCGACCAGAACCACGGCGTTGCGGCATAGCTGACCGCTTCACCACATATGGTTTTCGCCGCAATATTGGCCTGATCATTGGCATTCTGGACGGACTCGAGCCGGATCACCGCACCATCGGCAAAGCCATTGGCATGCGCCGCGCAATCCCCAATTGCATAGACATGGGAAAGCGAAGTGCGGCACTGCGCGTCAACATCAACGCCATTGCTGACAGAGGCCCCAGCCGCAACCAACGGCTCAATCGCGGGGATGATGCCAATGCCAACAATCACCATATCCGCGGCGACAACCTCCCCATTGGCAAGCTCGACACCCGTCACATGACCGGCTTCGCCGTGCAGAGCAACAACGCCCACCCCTGTGCGCAGATCAACGCCACGGGCGCGATGTTCAGCCGCATAAAAGGCAGACAGGTCCTCGCCCGCCACCCGCGCCAAGACACGCGGCAAAGCTTCCAACAAGGTCACGGGCTTTCCAAGCTTGGTGAGAACCGCTGCGGCTTCAAGCCCGATGTAACCACCGCCAACCACCGCGACATGAGAGACACCATCCAACGCCGCCATGATCGCGTCAACATCTTCGCGCGTGCGCACGGCGTGGATACCGGAGAGTTCAGCACCGGGACAAGTCAGCGGGCGAGGATCGCCGCCGGTCGCCCAGATAAGATCACCAAAGCTCAGCGTATCGCCATCCGACAAGTCGACAGTCCGGGCCTCGGCGTCCACAGCTACGACTTCAGTGGAAAGCCGCATCTCAATGCCCTTGTCCGCCCAAAAGGCCGGCGGCCGGATATAAATCCGATCAAAGGTCTTTTCTTTGGCGAGATATTCTTTGGACAAGGGCGGGCGCTCATAAGGCGGCTCCGCTTCGCGCCCAATCATCAAGACGGAACCCGCAAAGCCATTCTGCCTAAGCGCAATCGCGGCCTGGGCACCCCCATGCCCAGCGCCTACGATGATAACATCAAATTGAGTCATGATCCCCCTAGATTCCCCAGCCAAAATCGTTCGCGGAACCATTTGGTGACGATATATTTCGTCCCAGCCTTAACCGCGCATCCCTCGTGGATCGTCAGATCATTGGGCGCGCCGACATCATTCATGTTATTCCACATCACCAGCATCGCTGTTTGCGGTTGCACGCACATTCCAGCCTTGGGGAAATTGGTTTCCCCACCTTCTTCCGGCTCATTGAGATAGATCATGGCCGTCCAGGTGCGTTGTCCACCTGTTTTGCGTTCTGATTCCCAATAGGATTGGCTGGTGTGGAAATAATCATGGTGCGGCTTAAACTGTTGCCCCACGGCATAGCGCTGGCCTTGCAGCGTTTCGCCATGGCGAGGGTCCATCCCCATCAGCTCACAAATGCGCCGTTCAACCTTCATGATCAGCGGCTGATAAGGATCCAAGTTGCAGCTATGGCTGGTGCGAAAGCCATTTTGCTCGGTTCCTGCATAAAGCGTGGACGGATAATTATCCTGCTCGATCAGATCAATGACGCCCTGACATTCTTCGGGCGTCATGAAATATTGGCAGATGTAAAGGTCCAGCCCGGCTTGGCTGACCACCTCCACCCGCTCATGCTTTTTGAGCTTGCGGCGGACATTCTTGCTGATGTCCGCCATTTTCTTGGAGCCAAGATCTTTGTTCACTGGATCACGCGGCCTCTCACCATGACAAAATCGACTTTTTCAAGCGTGCGGATGTTGGATTGAGGATCTCCCTCTACCGCAATGATATCGGCGGACATGCCGGGCGCAAGGCGACCGACTTCGCTTTCCAGCCCCAGCAACTTCGCGGCACCTGTGGTTGCCGTTGCCAAAGCTTCGGAAGGAGTGAAACCTCCTAGTTCAACCATTTGCGCAAATTCTTCGGCATTGCGGCCATGTTCAAACACGCCTGAGTCTGTGCCAAATGCAACCGTCACGCCCATATCCTTGGCGGCTTTCATCGCTTTGCCGACATTGGCGATCGTTTCACGAACCTTCACTTCAACGGTTGGTGTATAAATGCCTTTGCCCAGCCGTTCTCTTATGCCAGTGAAGGCCATCAGGGTTGGCACCATGGCCGTGCCGCTTGCTTTCATTGCCTTCAGCCCTTCCGCATCGACAAAGGTGCCATGTTCAATGGAATCAACTCCAGCCCGCGCAGCCCCAGCAATGCCTGACGCCCCATGAGCATGAGCGGCGACCTTGAGGCCAAGGCTCCGCGCGGTATCGACAACAGCCTTCATCTCCGCATCAGTGAAATGCTGGCCAAGCCCGCGCCCTTGCTGAGACAACACGCCACCCGTCGCCGTGATCTTGATAACATCCGCCCCACGCTTTGAGGCTTCACGCACTCGGGTGGCGCATTGTTCGGGGCCTGTGCATGTATTCTGCCCGTCCAAAATGGCTGTCACCTCTGGACGGAAGCCAGACACGTCACCATGTCCGCCAATGATCGAGATTGCGGGGCCAGACGACAAGATGCGCGGTCCGGGGATCAAGCCCTTTGCGGTCGCATCGCGCAAGGCAAAGCCCGTCACTTGGCCAGAGCCCAAATCGCGTACTGTCGTAAAGCCGGCAAGTGCGGTGATCCGGGCATTCTTTGCCCCAATCAAAGTGGCGAGCTCATCCGTCACCACCGCTTCGTCACGAAAATCGCCACCGGGATCGCCAGTCAAGTGAACATGGCTATCGATCAGGCCGGGAAGGATCGTCTTGCCCTTTAGGTCAATCACGCGCTGTCCCGCAACAGCTGCACTATGCCCCGCATCAACCGATTTGATACGACCATTTTCAACAACCACGGTCGACGCCCCAAGCGCCGGTCGAGCCGCGTCCGTGATCACGCGTCCGGCATGGATCAGAACATTTTCGGCAAGGGCAGGCGATGCAACGCTTAGGCTTGCGGCAAGAGAAAGGGCAATGCGCTTCATAGGGCTCTCCTTAACGCTATCCTCTGAAAGGCTGGAGGCCAAATCGCAAGCATGAAAAAGGGGCCCCGGACAGATTGTCCAAGGCCCCTTCTCTTTTGGCAAACGCGATTACCAGAAGAAGTTGTGAATGACGTCCACCACATAACCTGATCTCAGATCGACGAGCAGCACATCATCATGATAGCGCACCCAGCGATAGGGACCATAAGCATCGGGCAAACGGTAACGCCAAGGATCGTTCACCCAATAGCGATCAGAATAGAAGAGCCGATCCAGATAAATGCCAATGCTGAACCGGTTATATCCATAGCCATAGCCATAGGGTGAGCTATAGCGCGGCTGACGGTAGATATGCCGATATTGGTTGCGATATCCGCGCCAGTCATACCGACGATCATTGTGCCATCCGCGATCCCAGCGACGGCTATTGCTCCAGCCTTCACGGTTCCAATCCCGTCCACGATCATAACGACCATCGCGGTTCCGGTCCCAGCGGCGATCTAGGGTGCCGTCGCGGTTACGATCCCAGGTCCGGTCCAAATTGCCGTCCCTGTTGCGATCCCAGCGACGATCAAGATTGCCATCGCGGTTCCGGTCCCAAGTGCGATCTACCCGACCATTATTGTTCCGATCCCAGTTGCGATCGACGCGGCCGTTGCCGTTGCGGTCCCAATTTCCGCCTGGTTGAGGCGCAGGAACGGGCTGAATGCCGCCATTTTGGCCGCGATCCCAATTCCGATCTCGATCACGGTTGCCATCGCGATTGCGATCACGACCGCGCCAATCGCCTTGGTTGTTGCGATCTTGCCCGCGATCCCAACCGCCGCGGTTTCCATCATTGCCTACATCGACGCGACGACGCTCAACAACTGGAGGTGCTGCTTGTGGAACAGGTTGCGTTTGGACTTGGGGGGCTTGATCCCGGTTGCGACCACGCCAACCTTGATTGTCGCCTTGTCCACGATTGCCCCAGCCGCTTGCATCACCCCAACCACTGCGGCCCCGCTCTGGACGAGCGGCAGGCATCGGCTGTGGAGGTGCAGCTTGCTGGCTTTGCGCGGAAGGTTGAGGCTGGCCGCGGAAAGCGCCGCCCCAAACACGGCGGCCTTCGCCGCGCCCTTCTGAGCGAGCTTCAGCACGCGCCGCCTGAATATCATCGCGGGTCCGCTCCCCTTCCTGCGCCACGGCAGGCGAGAAAGCGGCGGATGCCAAAAGAAGTGCAAATGTCAAAGCACGCATGCCCCGTTACTCCTTACGCGGCGCGACTCAAACAGTCTCGCCTTGACGAAGGAAATGCACAACTCATCCTGACGCGTTGCTTAACAAAGATGTAAGCAATGGGACAGGAAAGGGGAGAAGGTCAGCAACCTAGGGTACCGTATCCCTGAGCTTGTCGAAGGGCTGCCTTAGTCTTCCGGCAACTATGATAAGGGGGAAAGGCAACCCTTCGACAAGCTCAGGGATGCGGCCTTATATTACGGGAGCTACCTAAGCCGTCCCACCCACGGTCAGCCCAGCGACCAACAAAGTCGGCTGCCCCACGCCAGCAGGAACGCTTTGGCCGCCTTTGCCGCAGACGCCAACGCCTTCATCAAGCGCCATATCATTGCCGATGCCCGTCACCCGCGTCAGCACCGTAGGTCCATCGCCGATCAGCGTTGCGCCTTTGATGGGTGCGCCAAGCTTGCCATTCTCAATCTTATAGGCCTCTGTGCAACTGAAGACGAACTTGCCGGACACAATATCAACTTGCCCGCCGCCAAAGCTCTTCGCGAAGATACCATTCTTCACACGAGAGAGAAGCTCAGCCGGATCGTCATTGCCGCCCTTCATGAAGGTGTTGGTCATGCGCGGCATCGGGGCATGGGCATAGCTTTCGCGCCGTCCATTGCCGGTTGGCTCAACCCCCATCAGCCGGGCATTCAGCCGATCCTGCATATAGCCTTTCAAGATGCCATCTTCGATCAGCACCGTCTCGCCCGTCGGCGTGCCTTCATCATCAATGGAAAGCGATCCGCGCCGATCAACCAAGCTGCCATCGTCGACAACAGTCACGCCCGCTGCAGCCACTCGTTCGCCAATGCGGCCAGAGAAAGCCGAGGTGCCCTTGCGGTTGAAATCGCCTTCAAGGCCGTGGCCGATGGCTTCGTGCAGCAGGATGCCGGGCCAGCCGGAACCCAGCACCACCGTCATCTCGCCGGCCGGGGCGGGACGCGCTTCCAGGTTGGTCAGGGCCGCATGGACGGCCTGGTCCACATACTCTTCAATCTGCGTGTCGGTGAAATAGGCCAGGCCGAAACGGCCGCCGCCGCCGCCGGAGCCGACTTCGCGCCGGCCCTTTTGCTCGGCGATCACGGTGACCGAGAGGCGCACCAGCGGGCGCACATCGGCCGCCAGCGTGCCGTCGGCACGCGCCACCAGCACCACGTCGTACTCCGCTGCCAGACCGGCCATCACCTGGATGATGCGCGGGTCCTTGGCTCGGGCCAGTTCTTCCACCTTGCCCAGCAACTCCACCTTGGTGCTGCTGTCCAGCGTGGCGATGGGGTCCAGGCCGGGGTAGAGGCTGCGGCTGCTTGCTACTTTTTTGGGAGCTACTCGCACACGTCCTGTGCGGGCTGCAGCCGAAATGGAGCGCACGGTACGGGCCGCATCGAGCAGGCTGGCCTCGGAAATGTCGTCGGAATAGGCAAAGGCGGTCTT
>DLOX01000264.1 GCA_002478575.1 Sphingomonadales bacterium UBA7473
AGGCTCTTCGATTTGCTTCGCACGGATCCCTATACCGATCACTCGATCCGAAGGCCACGTGGCTATCCCGGAGACGCTGTGTTGATCGATATGATTTACAGCCGAGAGCCGGGTTCAAATCCGACGGAGTTTGGAAGAAGTTTGTTCGACCGCATGGTAGCGAGCGGTGCTTCGGAAGCGGTTCGGCAACGCCTCGGCTTTGCTCGGGATTGGCTTCGAGGTGCCGTGCGGAAGGGGGAATCAGTTTGCTCGCTGGCGGGCGGCCATATGCGCGAAGCTGACGTTCTCAAGGGCAGCACGCACCCCAAGGTCACGGTCGTCGACCAAGACCAAGAATCGCTGAACCTCGTGAAGGAGGCCTATGGAAGTTCAGTAGAGCCCATTCAGGGCAACGTATTTAACTGGCTACGAACAGCGCCCAGAGAAGGCAGAAGCTATGATCTAGTCTATTCGCTTGGCCTTACCGACTATCTCGATGAGCGCCAGCTTTTGGTGTTCACCCGCCTTGCCTCAAAAATTGTGGCGCCCGGAGGGCGGCTCATTCTCGCCAATTTTCATGATCATCGCTGGTCCGCATATATGGAAGCGGCAATGGACTGGCACCTCGTCTATCGGACCGAAGCCGATATGACGAAGAATGCGGATGATGCTGGAATGACGAGCCAGTTATTTAGAGATGAAACTGGTTATATCATCTTCTGCGAAATGAGGGGCCGTTAATTGCTTTTGTTCCGGTCGAATGGCCGAAGCGCTCTTCTAAATGTCTATAATTACAGCCTTTGATTCATTTAATTGGCACGGGCAAATGTCTCGATCCGGTGCTCGGTGCATCTCGCCGCATGCCAAATGCTCGAGGCAGCGTCACAAATGGCCATTACGCATCGTGCGCGGAAACAGACCTTGTCCGTATTTGAAGAACCGCAGTATGCTAAGGCTTAAGACCAATGCATTGGATGCCCCACGAACGTCATAGCAGTCGTTCGTAGAAGTTCCTAAGAGTGCCATTTCTCGGGTAAAAGCGGTCAGTTATGCTTCCTTTGGCGCCAAGCGGGTTGTCCATTGGTTCTCAGTAGTTTGGCAACCTCCACTGCCTACAATGGGAATCGAAATGGGGATCTCCCCAATGGCAAGCAGCGTGAACTAGGGTTTGGGTCGATACTCAGAACGTCTCTTGCTCTGGCGAGAGAGCAGGCCAATCATGCGCATGGTCTCATTTTGGGGAGCCGCTCGTCGGCGCCGATGATCGTGCCGCGACTTGCCAAGGTGCCGCAATATCTGTGCGCAGCCGCGCCTATGCCTGTGTACCGGTACATCAATCAAATTGAACGGCCCGCCAGCTGTGCAATTAGTGGTGCTATCGGTCTTTTGGTGAGGTACGTTATGCCGCTCTTTCTGCTGCGCTCCGCGTTGTTCTCAATCGCTGTCGCGCTTGTGGCTTCGGGAACGTCATCAACCGCTGCCGATCGTCCCCCAGTAAAAGCTGCAGAGCTGAGCTACTCCGTGGATTCGTCGGCGGGGCCGGATGTTTATGGTAGCGGAGCCTATACTGGTCCGGTTGCGAAGGCTGATGGCAACTGGGCTTTTCGAGTTGAAGGCGAGCCCCGCACTTTGATCAGGTTCAACGACCGGGCGACAACCAATCAAGATTTTCAGGAAGACGGCACCTATTTCACCGCCCAGCTAGTCTATCATTTCCGACTGAATGCAGTGTCGGCTGAAGCATTTGACGCGGCGCTGAGAATCGGTTCTTTGACGTTTGTTGGCTTTACCGATTTCTTCGAAACGGCGGGTATCCAGGCGCTTTCTGGGCAGGCCAACGTCGCGCTATTGTCGCAACTTGGCCAAATGGCCGCTCCGGCTACCGCTTTTGAACACCAAGTTAGCTGTAGCAGATTTTCGCTTTCTGGCTGTGGTCGACAAGATTTTTCAACTGCACTTAACCTCGCTGATTTTGCCGACCGCGATACATTATCTTTCAACGGTTCGGTGCGCATGTCTGGCGACTATTACGCCCCCCGTGTTGGTGCGGCCAATGCGTTTCGTTCCATGCGAATTGATCCCGTACTTGGCTTGAGCGGCGCGGGTCTCTCGCAAAGCAACTATGCCTTCGAACTTAGTCCCGGCATCGGAAACGGAATCATGACGGCGGTTCCAGAACCATCAACATGGGCGCTGATCATTGCAGGTTTTGGCCTAGTTGGCGGCACACTTCGGCGCAAGAAGTCTGCTGAATTAGCCGCAGCCTAATACCCAAAAGACGTTGTAAGTTCTCAATGTGAGAACGCTTCACGGCCTCGTCGACATGTTGGGAGAATAGAATGGGATTTGATATGCGCTTAGCCCTAGTCGGAGCGACCGCCCTGTTGCTAACTGCTGCACCAGCAGCGGCTTCGACCTGTGAAGCTAGCTTTGCGAAGAAGGGCAATCCCCTCAGCGGACTGAAGTTCACAGCTATGCAGAGCGTCGCAGACATTTCAACGCCCAATGCCATCAACCAGTTGCGCGGCATTGTGCTCGCTAAGGGCTATGATGTTCTGGCGATTGAAGCTGAGGCGGGGAGCATGCTGATCGAACAGCCGCAAACGGCCAATCGGCGCTCTTTTCAAATTATTGCAAGTGCAACGACCGAGGGCAAGATCACAACCGTTCAACTGCAAGCCAACCTTCGCGGTGGCCAATTTGCAAAGGAAGAAGGCGTCAAAACAGAGATTTGTGGCGTCCTTTCACAGATGCGCGGGGGAAAGGCGGGCGTTGCTGCCGCAAGCCAAGGCCGGAATGCCGCCGCTGGGGGTGGTGCTCCGATTGTGATGTCAGCACAATTGCTGGCGCAGCGCTTGTCGCAAGAGCGTGACAAGAATGAGGATGCAGTCCCACTGCGTTACAAGGGCAAATCCTTCACGCTGAGCGGCACCGTCGACTATGTGAAAAAGGACGGGGATGAGTATCGCGTCGCTTTCAAGATTCTTGAACGCCATGAAATGGTTATCAAATTGCCGGGCGAGTCTCAGTTCAAGACTGAGATAAGTTGTATGCTTGCCAAAGGGCAGTCGGTCTATGCTTTGACACTCAAGCCGAAAGCGAATGTCAAGCTGACAGGGACTTATTCAAACTATCGTGGATATCCATTTCCTTCGGTCATGTGGTTGGATAATTGCCGACCAGTAAAATAGAGTGGCATTTGAACCACTGTGAAGCATCAATTCGCGAATATAGATATTGAAAAATATTGAGATATCATTGATTTATTAACCATCTGAAAATGTACCGGTACAAACCAAATTTAGAAAGATCTGGGAACATCTCTTAATGCTTCTCCATCAAATTTGGAGATGTGATTTGTACCGGATTAAGCCCGATAGCTCTTATATCGATGCACCTTGTTTTCTTACTGAGCGAACACCGGCAAAAGGCGGACTTGTCCGTCTAGGCGTACTGCTGGCGATCACGGCCTCATTTGGCATTTCACATGACAACGCTTGGGGGCAAGCGGCTGGGAGTCCACCGGTATCGCCGGTTACTGTTACGCCTCCGACCTTGGCACCTGCGGGACCGTCTTCTGGCTTCGCAGTTGATATCCCTGATGCGGGTGCTTTGCAGCCACCGCCCGGTGCTGACGCGCTGTCGATTATCCTTGGCGACGTCGCAGTTGAGGGCGCTTTTCCTGAATTGTCGGAACAGATTGACCTCATTTTGGCCAAGGTCCGCAACCGCCGTGTAAGCTTGTCGGAAATCTATGCTGCTGCGTCTGAAGTGGAAGCTGCGCACGCAAGATCGGGTTTCGTTTTGGCGCGAGTCTCTGTTCCGCCTCAACAACTTGTCGATGGCGGCACGCTCCGCCTTTTGATCACTGATGGCTTTATTGAGTCCGTCGACACCAGCGCACTGCCAAATGAGATACGCGATGCAACGGCGCAGCGCGTGGCTTCGTTGGAGGGCAAGCGGCGCGTGACATTGGACGATATTGAAGAAGCCCTTTCGATTGCTGCTGATTTGCCTGGTCTGTCGCTTCGCTCAACATTGATGCGCGGGTCTCAACCTTCATCGGCGAAGCTCGTTTTGGAAGGGGACCAGCAAATGGTCTCTGGCAGCATTGGGGTCGATAATCAGCTTGATCCTTCGCTTGGTCGCTGGGGACTCAACCTCCAGATGGTCGTAAACTCTGCGCTTGGCCTTGGCGAACAAATCTATGGATTTGCTTCGTCTGACTATGATGTCAGTGACTTTTTCAGCGGTGAGCCAAAAGAACGAGTTCTGGGGGGTGGTGTCATCCTTCCCTTTGGTTCGGGACGCCTCAGCCTCAACCCAGAGGTTACTTTTGCAACAACCACACCAGAGGCGGAACTAGGCGTGCTGCGCACCCGCGGCCAATTGCGGCGATTGAGCCTTCGCGGGCAAGCCATTGTCAGTAAGGGGCGAAGACAAGATGCGCGCCTTGGGCTGACTGCTGAACAGGTTGACGTTCGGAACGACGCTTTGGATTTTGCGTCACGTCTCAACCATGATCGCTATGTGGCTCTTCGTTTTTCGGGGACGTTGAGCAAGACCGGCGTTGATGGAACGCGCGTTGGTTTAAATCTGCAGCTTAGCCAAGGGCTGGGCGGCTTTGGGGGGATTACGGCCGCGGAAGCGTTGCGTTCGCGCACGCCATTCTCACGCATCGGCTCAACGCCGAACTTTACGAAGCTTGCAGCAACAGGTCGTGTTGCTGTTCCTCTCGATGAGAAATTCCAATTCTCTTTCATGGGCAGCGCGCAAACCTCATTTGGCAAACCAGTGTTCCGATCGGAGCAGTTTTCACTGGAGGGTGCTGACGGACTCTCAGCCTTTCTTGGCGGCCGGACCGCCGTCGATGCTGGTATCGTTGGCCGTGGCGAATTGAGCTTTGTGTCAAGCCTGTCCGCGGAAAGCGGAAGTTCAACGACTGTCGCGCCTTATGTCTTCGCTGCATTTGGCGCGGGGCGGCTTGAGGCTCCAACCGCGGTTGAACGGAGTTCCATCCGAGCGCTCAACTATGGCGCTGGAATGCGAGCAAAGCTCTTCAACAAGCTCGACCTGCGCTTCGAATATGCCCGCAGTGCATCGCATATCGCTGCACTTGATGAGGTCGATCGGCTGAACGTCAGCGCTGCGTTTCAATTTTAGAATTTAAAGAGAGTGAGCATCATCTCCGTATTCATTGTCGAACAAATCAAAGGAAACTTCGTCATGACCATGCAAAAAAAGCTGCAATCGGAACAGTCTTTGGGCCGCGCATTGTTCAGTCGTCGGCTGGGCCGGTTCACGACAAGCAATCTTGCTCTTGCCGCTCTGGCAAGCGGCGCAGCCCTCGCGCCCATGGCTCAAGCTCAGGCTCAAGGGCTGCCAACAGGTGGCACAGTTGCCGCAGGCACGGCTTCAGTGGATACGGCCAAGACGTCAGTAACAGTGACCCAAAGCAGCGATCGTGCGGTTTTGAATTGGGATAGCTTTTCGGTTGCAAACGGGAACATCGTTCAATTCAATCAACCCAATGCTCAAAGCGCGACATTGAACCGCGTGAACGGTGACACTTCGTCGGTGATCGCCGGGAAAATCTCCGCAAATGGGACAATCTATCTCGTCAATCCAAATGGAATAGCGATCACATCAACGGGAACTGTGCAGACGGGTGGGAGCTTCGTTGCTTCGTCCCTTGATACATCCGATGCTGATTTCATGGCGGGTCGCGGGCGTTTCAAGGGCAAGGGTGCTTCTCGCTCTGTAGAAAATGCGGGCTCCATCAAGGCCGGGTCCGGCGCCTATGTTGCGCTTTTGGGTGGCGCAGTCTCAAACTCCGGTTCCGTCGTCGTTCCACTTGGAAAATTCGCGATGGGATCGGGAGAGCAAATTGCGCTTGATCTGAATGGAGGGAATTTCCTTCAAGTTGCAGTTCCGACTGAACTGGTCACCGGCAAAAGGGCACTGATCGATAACTCCGGAACGATCACTGTCGCAGGCGGTGCAGTCGAGCTGAAAGCCGCTGTCTTGAAGGACGCGGTCCGCAACGTCATCAACATGTCCGGCTCCATCAACGTAGACAGCGCCATTGGAGATGGCGGCACAATCTATCTGATCGGTGGGTCTGATACGCAGAATATGGCCGGCCAAGTGAAAGTTTCTGGATCCTTGTCTGCGCGAGCCACTGGCGCTGAGGGCAATGGCGGCTTCATCGAGACATCAGGCACCAAGGTTGATCTTCAAACGGCCAGTGTCTCAACCAGTGCAGCGCAGGGGCGGGCAGGTCTTTGGCTGATTGATCCTGTCGACTTCACTGTCGCGGCATCGGGGGGAGAGATCACGGGGGCACAGCTTTCAGCAAATCTTGCCAATGGAAATATTCGCATCCTCTCTAGCCAGGGAGCCTCTGGAACCAATGGCGACATCAACATTAATGACGCGGTTTCATGGAGCAGGAACACGCTTACGCTTGACGCTTTTCGCGACATCAATGTGAACGCTGTGATGCGGGCTACGGGCACTGCAGGCTTCGTTGGTGTTGTTGGTGATACCGCGCTCAACGGAACAGGTTCTTCGAGCGGAAATTTGGATTTCGGGCTGAACAGCGGAGGGTTTTATGGCCGTCTCGATCTTGCCCCAACCACGAGTTTCAACCTCAACGGAATATCATATACCATAATCACGTCACTTGGGGCCGCTGGTTCCGAAACGGGAACCGATTTGCAGGGCATTAACGGTGTCCGCACTTTGACCCGTTTGACCGGCAATTTCGTCCTAGGTTCAGACATTGATGCTTCGGACACTGCGAGCTGGAATGGAGGACAGGGCTTTCTGCCTATCGGCGCGGTGGCCGGCACCTCGCCGCTACCGTTTGATGGCAATTTCAACGGCCTGGGGCATGTCGTGAGCAATTTGACTCAGAATTATACCAATCGTGGAAGCTTGGGTTTGTTCGGCCAAATTGGTACGTCTGGTTCAGTAACAAATGTTGGAATGCGGGGAGGTTCGATCACTGGTGTGATTGGATTTACACGGTTCGGAGCGCTGGCTGGAACCAACTCAGGCATCATCAGAAATGCCTTTGCATCCACCAAAGTAACGGGTGACTTCACCGTCGGCGGATTAGTGGGCAACAATGAGAGAGACGGTACCATCTTCAACGCATTTGCGACCGGCGATGTATTCGTCATTCGATCAGGCGGTGGTGGTTTGGCCGGGGCGAGTACCGGCAGGATTAGCAACGCGTTTGCGACCGGCGCAGTCACCGGGTTGAGAGATGGCACGAATGAAATTGGCGGCCTTGTCGGAAATTTGGGAAGTAGTTTTGGGAGATCAGGGATCGTCGAAAACTCTTTTGCAAGTGGCAATGTTTCTGGAACTCGAAGCGTTGGCGGCTTGGTCGGATATGCTGGTGGCTCTGTCGAAAACCCGGTATTGATCACCGATGCTTATGCAACTGGAACCGTAACGACGACATCGCCCTTCTTTCAAGGCGGCGGCGGCGGGCTCTTGGGAACGGGGCTCAACACGACCATCACCAGAGTCTATGCAACAGGCCGCGTGTTTGGCGCATCCTCGCTCATCAACGGGTTGGTCGGATATGCGGACCACAATTCTCGTGTCTCCGCTGTCGCCTCTTATTGGGACGCACAGTCTACCGGACAATCGATCGCGTGCGGCAACTCCGTCTGCCTTGGCTCCACTACACCGCTGACAAGTGCAGAGATGCGACTGGGATCGAGCTTTGTCGGCTGGAATGTCGACAGAGTCGGCGGCTCTGGATCCACTTGGCGCATCTATGAGGGGCGGACCACGCCGTTGCTCGTTCCGCTGCTGACGCCCGTCATCGTGGGCATGGCGTCGAATTCGGTGAACCTTGTCTATACTGGCCAGAGCCAAACAAATGCCGCTGGGGCCACCACGAGGCTGGCAGTGAACGGCGATGCTGCCGATCAGAGCCGCATATTCGGCACGATCACCAACACATGTTCGGGCGGAGCGTCGTCTTGCGTCAACGTGGGCAACTATACGATCACGGCTAATGTCGACTTGTTCTCGGACCAACTGGGCTATGATCTGATCGTCCAAAATCCTCTAGCCGCGAGTTTGACGATCACGCCTGCGCCTGTTTCTGTCACCTACGCAGCAAACACTGCCACTGGCGTCTATGGCAATGCGCCGGGGGCCTTGACCGGCTCGGTCAGTGCCACCGGCCTCCTGAACGGTGACACACTTGGCGGGACGGTCCAAGGCTCGGCGATTTGGACCACGGCTGCAAGCTCGACATCGGGGGTTGGCACCTATGCGATCACAGGGTCCGGACTCCGTGGAATAAACTCAAACTACGCCTTCACCTTCGTACAGGCGGCAAGCAATCTGGCCGCCTACACTGTGACTCCGCGTCCGATCAACGTGACTGCCAATGCCGCGTCCAGCGTTTATGGTGCAGCGCTTCCGACCTTCACTTTCACCATTGATGGGGTTGGGTTGGTGAATGGCGATAGCCTGAATGGTGCGCTCGCGAGCAGCGCAACGTCCACGTCCAACGTTGGCAATTATGTCATCGGCTTAGGAAGCTTGGGCAACGCGAATTACGCGATCAACTTTACGGGGGCAAACCACAGCATAACGCCAGCCGCACTCACCATCACGGGCCGCACTCAAAACGCAGTCTACACGAGCCTTGCTCAAACCAATGGATTCACGACAAGCGGCTTGGTGGGATCGGATCAAGTGACGAATGTTGCAGGTCTCGCCTCAGCAACAAACGTTGGAACCTATAGTGACAATCTATCGGCTGCCACGGGCACAGGCTTGTCCAATTATGTGATTAGCTACGTTAACGGCGGGCTGACGATTACACCGGCGTCACTTACCGTCACGGGCAATTCAGGCTCGAGAGTTTACTCTGGTCTGAATCAAACCAATGGTTTCACAGTCGCAGGGCTTCTCGGAAATGATACTGTTACCGGTGTGTCCGGGCTTGCGAGCGGCACCAATGCGGGCTCTTATTCCGACCTTCTGTCGAACGCGACAGGTGTGGGCCTTGCAAATTATGCCATCACCTATGTCAATCGAGGCTTATCGATCACACCCGCATCCCTAATCGTGACCTACTCGGCCAATGCGGCAAACGGGATCTATGGCAATGCGCCAGCGAATTTGAGCGGCGGACTCAGTTCGGTCGGCCTTGTGGGCGGTGATAGTTTAGCCACGGTATTGCAGGGCAGCGCGAATTGGAATGCGTCTGCAACCTCAACCTCAAATGTTGGAACCTATGCGATCACTGGTTCAGGTTTAGTCGGCAATAATGCAAACTATGCGGTGACATTTGTTCAGGCAGCAGGCAACGCAAGGGCCTATACAGTCGCAGCACGGCCAATCTCTGTGACGGCAAATGCGGCGACATTTGTTTACGGAGCGGCTTTGCCTGCGCTGACCTTCGCGGTTGGCGGTTCTGGGCTGGTGAACGGTGACACTTTGTCTGGCGCGTTGGCGACCATAGCAACCTCACGCTCAAATGTTGGGAACTATGCCATCACGTTAGGCACCCTAGCAAACACCAATTATGTGATCAGCTACACCGGTGCGAATGTTTCCATCACGCCAGCCGCGCTGCGAATTGTTGGCAACACGACAAGTTTGGACTTCAACGGCACGCTGCAAACCAATGGGTTTACGACGACTGGCCTGATCGGGGATGATAAGGTTTCTGGTGTCAGTGGTCTCGCGACTGGAACAGCCGTAGGGACATATGCGGACGCCCTATCGGCGGCAACGGGTTCGGGCTTGACCAATTATACCATAACCTATGTCAATGGCGCTCTCACCATCAAGGCGCTTCCAGGCGACGCAGCATTGGTTCCATTTTTGCCTTTCGCGGATGAAAGTGGGAATGGGCCACAGACTGAGGCAGAACGTCGGCAATTGGGTGAAAATCCAAGCTGCCCCCCTGGGCAAGTCTCGTCGACGCTCCGTGAACAGGGTCAAGCAAGCTTAGCTTGCGCATTGTGAATGAGTTCGAAGAAGCTTGATTTCATAGTGAGCCGCACAAGTCAGGGTGGGCCAAGCCATTGGCCACTCTGACTTGTTCCTGTTGCCCGCTGAGTTGTGTGCCGTGGCGCAGAGCGTTACGGGAAGCAGTTAGGCAGGCCCTTCGACGTTTCGCCGCTATGTGCCAATGAGAAATTGAAGAATGTCGGGAAGATTGGAGCATTTTAGAAACGTTTCAGATATCGCTGGAGAATGCCCGGCTGAATTAAAAGTCGCGAAAGCGCGTCTCTGGATGGTCCTGATTTCTGCCATATATATCGTGGCGCGTTGGGTCGCGGATGATGGTTTCATAGACCTTCCGGGAAACTATCGCTTCGAATTTCTATCCCTCGAAACCGAGACAGCCATATTCTGGCTGATCATTTGCGCTGGATTTGGTCTGTTCTCGTTCGCTTTGTTTATCCACGTTCGAAACTATCCTGGGCATTTTCCATGGCGTCTCATCGCCGCGCTGATCGCCGAATATGCAACCTTTGCGTTCGTTCTTGTTGTTGGGGAGCGCATCATGATGCCACTGTACGCGCTCATTGTCGTGACTGCCGTTGGCAATGGGATGCTCTACGGCAGCCGTTACCTTATCATCGCTGCAATATTTTCGCAGGCCTGCTTTGCGGTGATGTTATTTGCCAGTCCTTTCTGGCGGGCGAACTTAAGTGTGCTCCTGACCTTTTCGATCACTTTGGTTGCGATTCCCGCCTATGCATTCTTCCTTCTGCGACAAACTGCGCACGCGCGCGACGCAGCCTTAAGCGCCATGCAAGCCAAGAGCCGTTTTTTGGCTCAAGCAAGCCATGACCTACGTCAACCGGTTCATGCCATTGGCTATTATCTGGACATCATGCGGGAAGAGGAGCGAAAAACCGAAAGGGCGAAGCTTATTGATCGCATTGATCGGGCCCTTGGTTCAGTGGCGGGTTTGTTTAAATCGCTTCTCGATATCTCTCGCCTCGATAGCGGCACTGTCGAGGTGAAGGTGGAGGCGGTTGCGCTGGACGCCCTCATCAGAGATGTCATCCACCAGCATGAACAAACCGCAGAGTGGAACGGTGTTCAACTGCGTTTGGTAAAGACAAGTCTAAACGTTTGGGCTGACCCTACCCTTCTTGCAATCATGGTCCAGAATCTTCTGTCGAACGCGATTAAATATGCGCGCGGAAAAAAGGTGTTGATTGGGGTGAGGCGAAAAGGCGATACGCTCTCGATAGAAGTGCATGATCAAGGCATTGGCATTGAGGATGAACATCTCCCGCATATTTTCGAAGAATTTTACCGGGCCCATGTGGCGGGCGATCATGATTCCGAAGGCGTCGGCCTAGGTTTATCGATCGTAAGCCGGTCGGCGCAGCTCTCAGGCTTTGTAGCTGATCTGAAGTCGCGGCGCGGCATTGGAACAATTGCCG
Source organism: Sphingomonadales bacterium UBA7473 (assembly GCA_002478575.1). Classification (GTDB taxonomy): domain Bacteria; phylum Pseudomonadota; class Alphaproteobacteria; order Sphingomonadales; family Sphingomonadaceae; genus Aquisediminimonas. Next base: position 11,430 of record DLOX01000264.1, read on the forward strand.
GGATTTATGGCATTCCTATCACCCAGCTACAGGCTCCGGCGCGCCGTTCCAAGTCGGAAGCACCCACGCCCCTATCAGGTTTTCGGGTGATCCTGATTGAAGATGATCGAGATGTGCTTGAAGCGACCCGTCAGCTGCTCGAACGTTGGAATTGCGTTGTTCAAGCTTTCTCCAGCCGACCTCAGGGCGTCGAGCCCGCAGATCTAATAATTGCAGATTTCGATCTGGGCCAAGGCGAGCTTGGAACAAAAGCAATTTCAGAAATACGGCGACATCTCGGTACCGACATTCCTGCCATCCTGCTCACCGGCCATGCAGAAGCAAGGGTTCGTGAGCGCGTTGGGGATGATGATATCCAAATTCTCGCCAAACCAGTGCAACCCGCAGTGCTCCGCTCCGTCCTGTCAGCCTTCCGCCTCGCCGGACGGAAGCAATCCCAAAGCTTGGGCGCGCGGTCCTAACTGATTCCGACGCTGAACCCTAAGGCTCCGCATCAGGATCGAAACATGATTACGCACAGTGAAATGGGACAAGCCCAGGTCGCGCGCAATCATCTTGTTCGGCCTGTTTTCAGACAGAAGCCGCAACACATCATATTGACGGGGCGTGAGGATCGGCATTTCCGTCACCGTGCCTTTGGCAGCGGCAGCGAGCTTGACGACATAATCACCGCTGCGCACGGCCGCGATGCCTTCCATGATAGAAGTTGACGATAGGCCCTTCCCGAGAAAACCGTCTGCTCCAGCCTCTAACAACTGATCTGCGACTTTTGGATCTTCGAGCATCGTGACTACGACAAGCGATGCTGCGGGAAATTCCTGGCGCATCGCACTGATCGAAGATGGGCCGTCCATTCCCGGAAAGACTAGGTCGAGCATGAACAAGTTTGGCTGAGGTCCAGACCGCGCAATCGAAAGCGCATCAGGCAGATTGTCGGCCTCCAATACTTCTGCAGAGGGGTATTGGAGGCGCAAGCTCTGCGCCAACGCGTCCCTAAACATTGGGTGGTCGTCGGCAACAATGATGCGTTCTGCGACTTCAAGATTTCCGTTCTTCACTAGCAACGCACCGCTGTTTGGCTTTTGCCGGAACTATAGTGAAAACTCATATCTCTTCCAGTCCCGGTGCGTGAGCGAGGCAAGCAACTTGTACTGGTACAAGCAAATAGCTGCATTGGCCAAGGCAACATGCTCATAACCTGCCCAGATATCAAGCTTTCATGCCGAGAGAGTGAAGGGGGCCATTTCCATGCAGAACATAGCGACGTCGCTTATTAGATATTTTCCCTTTGTCTCGTTGGATCATGCTCTGGTGCTGCTTAGGATAACCACTGCAATCTTGTTCATGGCCCATGCGGTAACCCGAATTGTGCTTGGCACGCTCCCTAACTTTGCCGCGTTGATGGAACTATATGGCTTCCCCCAACCCTTGCTTTGGGTCTGGGGTATAACAATCGCGGAACTTATTGCGGGCACATTGTTGATCGCCGGCCGCTATCTCCGCTGGGCTGCATTCACGCTATTTTGCATTGCGGCAGGTGGCATTGTTCTTATCCACTGGAGATTGGGCTGGTTCGTTGGTGAGCACGGGACAGGAGGCAGCGAATATAGCGTGGCGTTGATTCTGATGTTGCTGGTCATCGCGGCCGCAGATCGAGAGCGATTGAGCGAATAGCTGGATGCCCCACGAGGATTCGAACCTCGATAAACGGAATCAGAATCCGGTATCTTACCATTAGATGATGGGGCAGCGCCTGAGCCGAACGCGGACTAGGCTTCGTGTCCGATTCTGTCAATTGTGCTGCAATTCCCCACCTTGCGGAATGCTGTGCTTTGTGCGTAAACTGCGCCCAAGTCCCGCTTCGTCCTTACGGCAAAGCGGCAGAACAGAATTGGCAGTGCAATGGCATATTTCCGGGGTTCCAGCGGTGAACGCCGTAGCCGGGATGATAAACCGGCAGGTAAACCGCCGAAGCGTGAGCAGGGTAAAGCCGCGCCTCAATCAAGTGGATCATGTGCCCCGAAGGCGAACGGTCGCGCTCAATATCCTGCACGCCGCGCCTATGCTGCGCTTGATCTTGGCACCAATAATTGCCGCATGCTGATTGCTCGTCCCGATGGTGATGGCTTTGCCATTGTCGACGCTTTTTCAAGAATTGTCCGTTTGGGAGAGGGCTTGGCAGCGAGCGGCAAGCTCAGCGATGCGGCGATGGACCGTGCGGTGTCTGCCCTCAGCGTGTGCGCCTCAAAGCTTGCCCGTCGCAACGTGCATTTGTCTCGCGCAGTCGCCACAGAAGCCTGTCGCCGCGCGAGCAATGGGCAGGAATTTGTTGATCGGGTGGCGCGGGAGACTGGGATTATCCTCGACATCATTGCCCCTGAAGAGGAAGCGAAATTGGCCGTGATGGGCTGCCACCGTTTGCTGCCGCAAGGCGATGGGCCTGCGCTGATCTTTGATATTGGTGGCGGGTCTACTGAATTGGCTTTGGTCGATACGGCGGATCAAGAGCCGCACACTTTGGATTGGGTGAGTGTGCCGTGGGGCGTGGTGTCTTTGTCTGAATCAGTGCCCCAAGATGGCCAAGATGAAGACGCGCGGATGAACCATTATGGGGATATGAAGGATATTGTTGGAAAGGCGCTTTCCGGCTTCTTTGCGCGATTGCCAAAAGGGGAGGGGACACGACTGCTCGGCACCAGCGGCACCGTGACAACGCTGGCCAGCGTATTTCTAAATCTTCCCTCTTATGATCGCAAACGTGTCGATGGATTGTCGGCACCAGTGATGGCGATGCGCGACATCAGCCGCGATTTGGCGCGTAAGTCCGTAGCGGATCGGGCGCAAGTTGCGTGCATTGGCCATGAACGGGCGGACTTGGTCGTTGCGGGCTGCGCCATTTTGGAGGCGATTTTCGATGCTTGGCCCACCGATCATGTTGGCGTTGCCGACCGCGGCATTCGCGAAGGCATTTTGCGTCAATTGTTCCGATTGGATATGAAACGATGAGCCGAGGCGGATCAGGAAGTCGCGTGCGCGTGAAGACCGCGCGGAACCGCAGTGCTCAATCCACGCGCTGGCTCGCACGGCAGCTGAACGATCCTTATGTGAAGAAGGCCAAGGCGGAGGGCTATCGCAGTCGCGCGGCCTATAAGCTGATCGAACTGGATGAGCGGTTTAGCTTCCTCAAAGGCGCGAAGCGGGTTGTTGATCTGGGAATTGCCCCCGGCGGTTGGTCGCAAGTTGTAGGCCGGGTGTGCCCGAAGGCGCGGATCGTGGGGATTGATCTGCTGCCAACGGACCCCATCGAAAATGTCATCATCGCTCAGATGGACTTCATGGATGATGCCGCGCCTGATTGGCTGATTGAACAGCTGGATGGGCAGGCGGATCTGGTCTTGTCTGACATGGCTGCGAACACGGTTGGGCATCAGCAGACGGATCATTTGCGCACCATGGGCCTGGTCGAGGCGGCGGTCGATTTTGCGATCCAAGTGCTGAAACCCGGTGGAGCCTTTGTCGCGAAGTCACTTGCGGGTGGATCAGATAGTGAGCTGGTGCAAGTGCTGAAGCGCAATTTTACCAGTGTCAAACATGCCAAGCCTCCCGCAAGCCGATCAGGCTCATCAGAATGGTATGTGGTGGCGCAGGGATTTAAGGGGCAAGAAGGATGACAAGCAAACCAGCGATTGCCGATATTGCAACGCGGGTCCGCTCGCAAAAGACGCTGCTTCCGGCCCTTTATGGCGCGATTGATTTTGAAACCGCGCCAGAGCGTTTTGCTGATCAAGCTACCGACATGACAGAGCTTGGCCGCGCCAAGGGGGCTGAGCGCGGCGCCTATCTGGCGGATGCGGATATGGTCGCGCGCTTCCGCGAATATACGATGTTGGGCGATTTGACTGGCGATGCCTATGCAGCGCTGATGCCAAAGCTTGGCTTTCGTCCGTTGGTCGATATGCTGACCTCGGCTTGTGACAAAGGGTTGGATGCTGTGGCGGATGCCCCGCCGGAGCTGGTTGCCTTCATCACGGAGATGGAGCGGGTGCCCGATTGGCTCGACATGAAGCTTGTCGAGCAAGGCGCACGCGCTGATCGCAACGCCACGGCGAATATTTCGCCCTTCGCCATCCGCGGCGCGTTCATTGCGACGTTCCTCAATAAATATTCAGCGCTCCCGATGGCGCTGACGGGCACGCTCAGCCATGCGACTGCCGCACGGCGGGTGAAGGAGACGGCGACGTTCTTCACGACGACTGTCCTGCCCGGAGCGCTCAAGCGTCATGGCGCGGGCTTCAAGGCCGCAGCGATGGTGCGGCTGATGCATTCCATGGTGCGCACCAATGTGTTGACGCGCCCGGGCATGTGGGATTCGAAAGTCTATGGCATTCCGATCCCGCAGCTGGATCAAATGCCAGCAGGCCTGATCCCGATCTTCTTCCTGTCTCAAGATGTGTTGAAGGCAGGCCGCAAAAGCTTCACGCCGGAAGAACGGGCGCGGGTCGAGCTTGCGCGGTACCGCTGCTATCTGCTGGGCCTGCCCGAAGATTTGCTTGCCGATACCCCGCAAGAGATTGTGAAAATCTGGAACACAAGGTCTGCCACGCTGCGCTACGAGTATGATGATGCGATCTGCGGCGGTTTGCTAAGGGCCACGATGGAAGCTGATCTGTGGAAAGGAGAAGGGCCTGCTGACCGCGCCTTCCAACGGCTTGAGCGATCCTTTGCCCGCGTCTTCTTCGTCAAATCCTTCCTGAAGGATGATTATGCGCGCGCAGCGGAAGTCGGTGTTGATATTGGCGATCAGGACAAGCTTCTGCATAAGCTCAGCATGGCTGCGATCATTGGGCAGATGACGGCTTATAAGATTGCAGAGCGGGTGCCAATCCTGAGCGGCTTTGCTGACAAGAGATTGATTTCAAAGATGAAGCGGCAGCTTGCCGATTATGGCCATGCGGAATTTACAAGCGACGCGAAGGCCTATCGGCCGGTTACGGGCGGCGCTTCCAGCGGCCAGTCAGTATCTGCACAGCCATGATATGATTGGCGATTAAAAACCAATAGAGTGGATGGTCGGTTCGGGTAATCCGGGCATCGCCAACCTCTTGATTCCGTTCGAAAAATCGGTGCCCAATCAGCCCGGGCGCGACATGGACAATGGGGAATGCCAAAGCGGCCCACCACGGCCATATGGTGAGCGACGCAGCGATGACCGCGATGCCTGCGAGCACACCGACAAGATGCAAGGCGACATTGATCGGGTGGCGATGTTCGTCCGGGAAAACATCCCGGCAGAAGGCGGAGAAGGAAAGTTGATTTTGCATGGCTTCATAATATGAATATATGCTCATATTCAAACTCGCCTTTTCCCAAAGGATGAAGACGCACGATGCCTGATCCGCTGTCTCCCAGAAAACTGCCAGTTCAGGGCCGGAGCAAAGCGACGCGCAGTGCCATCTTAGAAGCCGCTACTCAGATTTTGGCGCGGGGTGGATTGCCTGCCTACACAACCAATGCCGTCGCTGAACGGGCTGGCGTGAGCATTGGCAGCCTCTACCAATATTTCCCCAATAAGGACGCGCTGATGATGGCACTGATCGCCGAGCATCAAGCGCAACGGGCAACGCGCGTAGCAGATGGTTTGGAGCAAGCCTTGGCCTTGCCTTTGGAGCAAGGCCTGCGCCTGCTTGTGAAGGCAGCGATGGCAGATGACATGAACGAAGGGATGCTGGCTGCGGCGCTGGATCATGAAGAGGCGCGTCTACCGTCTGCCGCCATTGTCTCCGAGGAGCTTGATCAGCTTACCCAGCCCTTGGCCGAGGCGTTGAGACGTCGCTACCCTGAGGCGACGGAAGAATGGCTCCTCACAACGGCGCAAACCCTCCCCTCAATTGTGCGGGCTGTGGTTGATCATTGGACGAACCGAAAGCCACCTCAGTTTGAAACTGCCGAGAATGAAGCCGTGCGGGCAGTGTTAGGTTATCTCCAGCAAGGTCGGCTCTAAGCAATCAATCCGCTGGCGGCTGAGGAGCCGCGGGAAGCGGTGCGTCTGACACGCGCGGTGGTGGCGCATTGACGTTTAGTTTTTCAGCGGCTTCGTTCAGTTGATCGGCCTCCGCTTGGGTCACATTGCCCACACCTGGATCATTTGGCGATCCGCAAGCCGTTAGCACCAGAGCGAGCAAAGGAAGCATTTTGGTCATTCGCTTGTTGACCATAGTAGCGCACAAAAGAAAAGGGGCCGCATCTTGCGATGCAGCCCCTCAAACTTTTCGCCTAGTCCGCGATTACATCGCGTTCTTAGCAGCGTCCGCAGCAGCGTTAACGGCACCAGCAGCAGCGTTGCCAGCAGCATTTGCAGCAGCGTCAACAGCGTTGCCAGCAGCTTCGGTTGCTACGTTTGCAGCAGCGTCGGTTGCGTTGCCAGCTGCGTCCATTGCAGCGTCAGCAGCATTTTCAGCGCCTTCAACAGCTTCGGTTGCAGTTGCGTCAGCAGCATTTGCAGCTTCTTCAGCCTTTTGGCCGCAAGCAGCGAGGCCCATTGAAGCGGCGAGAACGAAAGAAAGAACGACAGACTTTTTCATGGGTTTATACCCTCCCGTTAGGTCAACAATAAAAGGCGGTACCCGCGAAAGCTACGCCTTCATCGGACCGGCGGTAGGGGGATTAGCGATTGATTCGGGTCTTGGCAAACGGATTCATCAAATCCCTATGAAAAAGATAGTCTATAGGATCTGATGTTCATTTCACGTTGGATTGACTTGATATAAAGAAATCTTTATGTCCTGATATATGTCAATCAATGTCGAAATCTTCAGGGCGCTTGCAGATCCCACCCGGCTACGAATCGTCGCTTTGCTGCGGGCGATGGAGCTTTCCGTGGGGGAATTGGCGCAAGTCTTGGCACAAAGCCAGCCCCGCGTTTCCCGTCATGTAAAAATATTATGTGATGCAGGGCTTGCTCATCGGCGCAAAGAAGGCAGCTGGGTTTTTCTGTGCCCCGGATCAGACGAACGGATGGCTCCGCTCTATGCTGCACTTGATCAATGGGCCTTAGCGGACGGAGAAGACCATTGGATCATTGCTGATTCAGCGCGTTTGGCCGCAGTTCGATCTGACCGTGCGGCGGCGGCTCAAGCCTATTTCGCTCAACATGCTGATCAATGGGATGCGATTCGCTCGCTTCAGGTTGCCGAGACCAATGTTGAGGCGGCCATGGCTAAGCTGTTGGGCGAAGGTGACCTAGGACGCTTGGTCGATATTGGCACTGGTACTGGTCGGATGATCGAATTGTTTGGGGCGCAGGCTACTCAAAGCGTTGGTATCGATCGCAGCCCAGAAATGTTGCGGCTCGCGCGAGCCAAGCTGGCTGAGCAAGAGGGTGCCGCGCCAGAGCTGCGCCAAGGCGATATCACGCGATTGGCGTTGGATGAAAGCAGTGCAGACACTGTGATCCTCCACCAAGTGCTTCACTTTCTTCCCGCGCCTGAATTGGCGATTGGAGAGGCTGGGCGGATCATGGCGAGCGGGGGCCGCTTGCTGGTTGTCGATTTTGCGCCCCATGATCGTGAAGAATTGCGGACCCGCGATGCACATAGCCGGTTGGGCTTTTCTGATGATCAAATGGCGGCTTGGTTTGCCAAAGCGGGCTTGTCGATGGTGCAAACCGAAGAGCTGGCAGGGGGTGAATTGACTGTGAAGTTATGGCTCGGTGAGAAAATGCCGCAGTCGCATTTGAAAGTTGTAAGCGCATGACCATGACTTTGACCCAATTGGAAGAAGCGCGTTACGCGCTGTCGGCACCGCTCTTCGCTGATCTTGCGGGTGACTTGGCCGTGTCTTTCGAATTTTTCCCGCCCAAGACGGAAAAGATGGAAGAGACCTTGTGGAGCACGATGCAGACGCTTGAGCCTTTGGCTCCGCGTTTCGTGTCAGTGACTTACGGGGCAGGGGGCTCCACGCGGGAACGGACCCATAATACCGTTGCTCGCATTGCAAAGGAAACCAATGTTCCAGCTGCTGCGCATCTGACCTGCGTTGAAGCGAGCAAAGCCGAGATTGCTGAAGTCGCTCATGCTTATTGGGAAGCGGGTGTGCGGCATATTGTGGCGCTCCGTGGTGATCCTCCGGTTGCGGGCACGGCGTTCCAGCCCCACCCGGATGGTTATGCCAGTGCGGCTGAACTGGTTGAAGGCTTACGGAAGCTTCATCCCTTCGAGATTTCAGTGAGCGCTTATCCCGAAACGCATCCTGAAGCGGCATCGGCGCAATCCGATCTCGATAATCTGAAGCGCAAGTTGGATGCCGGGGCCACCCGCGCGATCACGCAGTTTTTCCACGAGCCTTCCACCTATTTCCGTTTCCGCGATGCAGCGGCGGCGGCCGGGATTGGCGCGGAAATTGTTCCTGGCATCATGCCAGTTACAAACTTCGCGGCGATCCAGCGCATGTCAAAAATGTGCGGTACCGATGTGCCGCCTTGGCTTGGTCGCTTGTTTGAAGGGTTGGACGATCATCCGCCTGCACGGCAATTGGTTGCAGCAACCATCGCCGCTGAGCTTTCCCGCAGGCTGTATGCCGGTGGCGTGAAGCATTTCCATTTTTACACGCTCAATCGGGCGGAGCTTAGCTACGCCATTTGTCATTTGTTGGGGCTAAGGCCGAAAACCCAAGAGTTGGAGATTGCCGCATGAGCGCTCGTGAAACCTTCCTTGCCGAAGCCGCCAAGCGCATCCTGATGACGGATGGTGCGTGGGGCACGCAGATCCAGAATTTCAAACTGGCCGAAGCCGACTATGCCGGAGACTTGGGTCTTTCGCATGAGCAAAAGGGCAATAACGACATCTTGGCCCTGACCCGCCCCGATGTGGTGGAGCAGATTGCCTGTGCTTATTTTGATGCAGGCTCTGACATCATCTCTACCAACACGTTCAGTTCCAACCTCATCAGCCAAGCCGATTATGGTGCGGAGCATTTGGTCAAGGAATTGAACATCGCCAATGCGGCCGCCAACCGTAGGATCGCCGATCGCTATGCCGCCCAAGATGGCCGCCCGCGCTTTGTGGCAGGGGCGATTGGGCCAACGAACAAGACATTGTCTTTATCGCCTGACGTGAATGATCCGGGCTTCCGGGAAATCACCTTTGACTATCTGGTCGATGTCTATCGCGAGCAGGTCGAGGCACTGGTTGAAGGCGGCGTTGATTTTATCCTGATTGAAACCGTGTTCGATACTCTTAATTGCAAAGCCGGGATCATGGCGGTGAAGCAAGCCGAAGAGGCTTTGGATCGCGATATTCCGATCATGATCTCTATGACGCTGACTGACCTTTCGGGCCGCAATCTTTCTGGCCATACGGTTGAGGCCTTCTGGAACGCCGTGCGCCATGCCAAGCCGATCACCATTGGGCTGAACTGTTCGTTCGGAGCAGAACAGCTTCGCCCGCATGTGAAGTTGCTTTCGGGCGTCGCTGATGCGTTGATCATGGTCTATCCCAATGCGGGCTTGCCCAACGATCTTGGCGAATATGATGAGCTGCCTGAGCAAACAGCGGCCTTCGTTCGCGAATGGGCGGAAGCCGGCCAAGTCAATGTGCTGGGCGGATGCTGCGGTTCTTCGCCAGCTCATATTGCCGCGATTGCAAAGACGGTTACGGGGATTTCGCCACGGGTGTTGCCATCGGTTGCGGTTCAGACCCGGCTGGCGGGGTTGGAGCCGTTTGATATTGCTGCGTAGTTTAGTCCCCTCGCCCCACTTGTGGGGAGAGGGCCGGGGAGAGGGGGAGTCAATCACCTCTCCGGCAGTGTTTTATTCAAGCACTGCCCCTCTCCCAACCCTCTCCCCTGAACGGGAGAGGGCTAACAATCTTTACCGCGGTGCCATGCGGATCGCGCCATCCAACCGCACATCCTCGCCGTTGAAATATTGCGTCTCGATCATGCACATGGCGAGCTTGGCATATTCCTCCGGATTGCCGAGGCGCTTGGGGAATGGCACCGATGCTGCAAGCGCATCGCGCACATTTTGCGGCGCGCCGGCGAGCAACGGCGTATCGAAAATACCCGGAAGGATCGTGTTGACGCGGATGCCTTCACCCGAAAGATCGCGCGCGATGGGCAGCGTCATGCC
>DLOX01000090.1 GCA_002478575.1 Sphingomonadales bacterium UBA7473
GCAGATCGCCTGCTGGGCTTTCTGACAATTCGATTGCTTTTGAACATTCTTTGAGCGCGGTTGGCAAATCCAGATTAGCCAAACCCTTGGCCCAGCATGTTGCCGAAACAAGCGACGCATTGCCGGGTTTGCCTTTGCTTGCGGCGGCAAGCTTCGCCAAGGCCTCATCCTTTCGACCTGCTTTTAACAGAGTTTCGGATTGGGCTGCGATCAGCGCATATTTATCTTCTTGCAGCGATTGGGCATTCTCGATCGCTGCAAGCGCTTCATCAAACTTGCCTTGGCGGCTCATCAATCTGGCATATAGCTGCGCCGAATAAGTTGATGCCGGATCGATTTTCTGAGCCTCAGCAATGTCCGCCAAAGCAGCCTTGGGATTTGAAAATTGATTGAGCCAAGCTCGAGTTTGATAGCTATTCGCGTCAGGCTCAAGCGAGATCACTTTGGTGAGATCTGCGATTGCTGCATTTTTCTCTTTCAGGCTCGTGTAAAATTCTGATCGGCGCAAATATCCTTCAGGCTTCTTTGGGTCTTTAGCGATATAGGCTGCGAACGCAGCTTCGATTGCTTTCACTCGGCCTTCCTTTCGCGCTGTGCGAAACTCTTGCCACTCCAGCGGATAAGACTCCGGAGCTATGATCTTGATCTGCTCCTTCGCAAGCCGCGCGAATCGCTCTCGTTCCTTGGGCAGTTCGGCGGCTGCCACTTCAAACTGTTCGCTGCGCGCCAACTCATTCAGTTTGACCACATCCCCAGACAGGCTGATCGCTCGCTTGATCCGTACGCCCCAAATTTGTTCATCAAGCACTTTCAACGGGCCAAGGCTAAACGGAGTTGCGCTCTTGGGGAGCTTTAGCGTGACGTTGCTGACCTTGTGCTGATCGACAACGACATTGACCGGAATATCCTTCCAAGCAGGGCGAGCTCGGTCAGCCTCCGCTGAAAAGCTATCAAGCACAGATTCAAGCTGACCAAAGCGTTGATCATCCTCTTGCTGCCAGTTGAGTTCCGCAATGCCCGTCGCTTCCAAGCGGGCAATGCCGGTCGCTTCGTCAATTGTGATATCAGATGATAAGACCAAAGCGTTGCTCAAAGTATCTGCAACGACTTTGGCAATCAGCTCGCGTCGAGCCTCTGCATTTATGCTAGGCAGTGCGACCTTTATCTTTACTGCTTCGGGTCCGCGCAAAGTAGATGTCAATTTGAACATCTTTGGCATGGCAAGGCCTGCGCTTGCATCCAGTTCAAGCGTATCCGCCGTCAATGCGACGGACGATAGCCGCAGGGGAATTTTCTCCAAATCAGACCCAGCCGCGCGCAGAGGCAAAGCGTTGCGGAACGATGGGTTTTCAATCAGTGTCTCTAGTCGCCCTCCAATCTGTGTGCCATCGAGCCAATAGATCTCGCCGCTTATCTCTGCTCGCACGATAACATGGTCAAAGGCGTTGAAACTAGGCAAGCGACTGGCCAACAAGTCGCCTTGACTGCTGTGCACCAACGCGGCTTCTGCTTTGATGCCCAATCGATCAAGCAAAGCGAGCAGCAGCAAGGTCTTCGCCTTGCAGTCCCCATATTTGTTCGTCCAAGTTTCTTTTACGGTTTGAGGCACATAATTGCCTTGCGCCTGACCATTGAAGAGATAGCGGATTTCGTCTTGCACAAGGCGCAAAGCACCCGCAGTTCGGGTCAAGGGGTCGCTGCTCGTCTTTTCAATGTCGGCAACCCGCTTGGCTAGGTCGCTCGCTGGATCAATGTCTCTGCCAGCTCGATAAATCTGCTCCCCTTGCATGGATACGGCCCGCCAATCAGCAAAGCTGGTTAGGTCGATCAGTGCAGGAGGGCGAAATCGCAGCGGCGCATCCTCTGGCATGTCTGGAGCCTTGGGCAGAGGCTCTTTGAAGACCACTTCGGTTCGTCCGCCATCAACGCTTGTGACTGGTGCTGCATGTGCCATTGATGATCGCCATTTATGCCGACCATCGGCGGGTAAGCTGATCCGAACATTCGCACTATCTACTTGGAAAGGTTCCATGAAATGAGGGACGGACCAGCTTACGTTCCCACCCAAAGCAGGGTCGCGAAATTGTATTGAAAACGCAAATCGAACAGTATCCCCGGTTTTGAGGCCCGGCACTTGGTATGTCGCGGTCAAAATGCCATTAAGAGCCTGTTGCTCTAGCGCTTGTTCGCGCCGTAGGACGGCAAAGTCTTTGGCCGTGACGGACAGCGGAATGATCGTTCCGTCCCGGATAATCTCCAGCTTGTGAACAAAGACATCGCCTTTGTCGGGATGCCATTGCAACATCATGGCCCCAATTGCCTGCAGCTGTTCCGGCGAAGCAGCGCGAAAAGCATAGTCAACATAGGTTGAAACACTGTCTCCCTCTGCCCGCATCTGGCGGTCCATTAACAGGAAACCTTGTTTGGTGAGCATTTCTGGTGACAATGCCCCTGCTGGCTTCACCCAGCTGGGATGCGGGGCAATGATCGGAACCTCACCCGCTTGGGTCAGCGACGGCAAGCTGATCGCTGCCAAAAGGCACGCCTTGGTCCAAAGTCCCGATGTCATGTGAAAAATGCCCCTGTTGTCCATGCTCTCTTTGGGGTCAGAATGGCTTATTGGAGATTTTCGTCAATTGCTTTTTCGAACGCGCTTCAATTTAGGCAGTTGCTAGTCCCTGCCGAGACCAATGGATCGCGTAAAGCGCCATACCAAAGCTAACAAATATGTCGCCAAAGGTCGTGTAGAACAGCCAGACATCGGTGCTGAACATCCGCGCGACGCCAAAGTTGAGGCCAGCCATTGCGATGCCGACGAGGCCGAGGCTGATCGAGAGGCGATGTTCCTTAATGTCTGTATAGGCGATATAGCGGCTGAGTGCTCTCCCCATGTAGCGGCCTTTGAAGAAGAGGCCATCTGACAGGAACACAGAAGCCGCGATCAGGCCCACGATGGTGGAGCGCATCTTCACCCAATCCTCATCCTGGAAAGCATAGGCAAAGCCCGCCGATATCAGCAGCATGACGATCCCAAACATCGCCAAGCCGCCAAGTAGATCAACCTTCACAAAGCGCTGAGCAATGACAAGCGCAATGCCCACCCCCGCGCCAACGAGCGCTGCAGTGGTCAGGTCCGTAAACTTTGCGACCACGAAGAACAAAAGGCCCGTGGCGATATCGACGGCGATGGGCACTTTATTGGCGGAGAGCTTAGAATAATCCATCGCAGGGTCATGGCGCAGCTTGCCTGTTTCCGGATCAATCTTGCTGGTCGTCTCGGTCATCATCTTGATGGCGCGTTCTGGCAAGCGAATGGCTTTTCCGGGATGGCTTTCGTGGATCAAAGCCCCGTTCATATGGGCGGCAATCGCGACGCTCCACCAGCTATAATAGCCGCCTTCGACGTTCAGCATGGACCCATCGGGCAGCGTCGCGCTCAGCTGGTGATTGACGATGGCTTGTTCCCCCATGGCGGGGCGAAAACAGGCGTCATGTTCAACGCCCGCGATGAATAGGGTCGTCTGCATACCTTTCAACCCCGCCTCAAACTTCACTTCGCAAGGAAGGCCTTGAGCGGTGAAGCGGCGGCGATAGGTCCAGAAACGAAAACCAACTGACATGGGGGAGAATGATCCTTATTTGTCACTGCCTCTACCCAGTGCAAGGGCGCGGCTCAACCCATGCTCAATCTGCTTGCCTTTGAAATCCCCCGCAACCACTATCGGGCGAAACTGAAGGGAGGCCAAGCCGATGCCAGACGATAGAATATTGACCGGCGGCTGCCTTTGCGGCGCGGTGCGCTATACGATCCGTCCGCGCATCTTGTTCCATCTCTACGCTTGCCATTGCAATGATTGTAAGCGGCGGAGCGGCTCCTCCTTCACGCTGCAGCAAATGGTGCTGAATGAGGATCTGGAGGTGAAGGGCGAGATGGCCGAAGGCGGCTCAACCAACCCGAGCGGTGCGCGGGTGCGGCTTTATGCCTGCCCCACCTGCCAAAGCCGCATTTATGGTGCCAGCGAAGGCCGCCCCACCAGCGTCGTCCGTGCAGGCACTTTGGATGATAATCAAAGCCTCGTTCCCAAGGTTCACGTCTGGACGCAAAGCAAACAGCCGTGGATCGTCTTCCCAGATGATGCGATCCAAATGGAAACGCAGCCGGCCGACGCCGATGGCTGGCTTAAATTGCTGATGCCACGCTAGCCCATCCCCAGCTTCGGCAGATCAAAGGGCGCTTGCGGGATCATCACGGTCTTTTCTTCCGTGAAGAGATCAACTGATCCTTTGATTCCATCGCGGCCAATGCCGGATTGCTTGATGCCCCCAAAGGGCGCCCGAACGTCACGGGCCATGGGGGTGTTCACCCACACGGTTCCGGCCTTAAGCGCGCCTTGCGCCTTCATCACGGCACCTAGGTCATTGGACCAGATGTAGCTCACAAGGCCAAAGTCGCTGTCATTGGCGCGGGCGAGGGCATCATCCAGATTGCGAACGCGCTGGATCATTGCGAAGGGACCGAAAATCTCTTGTTGGCATAGGGGCAGGGCATTGTGCGCCGCTTCTACGACGGTTGGCGCGAAATAGAGACCCTCGTCAAATCCCGGTGGCCGCCCGCCGCCCGCGAGCAGCGTATAGGCCGGGTTAGCTTCGATCTGCGCCGCAAAGCTCATCACCCGATCATAATGTGCCCGAAAGGCAAGCGGGCCAATCTCGGTCGTTGGGTCCATCGGATCGCCGACTTTCAGGGCTTTGGTCCGCGCGACAAAAGCATCGATGAACGGGTCGGCCACTGAGGCTTCGACCAAGATGCGCGATCCGGCGAGGCATTGTTCGCCATTGCCCATGAAGATGCCCATCAAGCTGCCATCAACCGCGCGGTCCAGATCAGCGCTCGCAAGGATGATATTGGCGCTTTTGCCGCCCAGCTCTAGCCCGACTTTCTTGAGCGTGGCCGATGCCGCTGCCATGATCCGCTTGCCGGTAGCTGTGCCGCCGATAAAGCCAATGACATCAACGCCCGCATGTTCGACCAAAGCCGCGCCCGTCGGCTGGCCGGGACCACAAGCAACTTGGAGGACATCATCGGGCACGCCTGCTTGATAGAGCAGCTCGGCCAATCGCAAGACCGAAAGCGGCGCATATTCGCTGGGCTTCAGGATCACGACATTGCCCAGCGCCAGGGCCGCTGCGGCTTTCATGGAGGCAAGGATCAGCGGCGCATTCCAAGGCGAAAGGATCGCGGCCACCCCCGCCGGTTGCCGCGTTACAATTGATAAATAGCGCCCGGTTTGCTCATAAGTCTCGCCAGCAGCAGTATTCACTACATCGGAGAAGAAGCGGAAATTCTCCGCCGTTCGAGAGACATGCATGCCCATGAATTGCGAAATGGGAATGCCCGTTTCCATCGCTTGCAGAGCCGCCAGTTCTTCACGCGCGCCTTCGATCAAGTCCGCTGCGCGGCGCAAAATGGTCCCACGCTCGCTGGGTGTGAGGCGCGGCCAAGGGCCCAAATCAAATGCCGCTCGTGCCCGCGCGACCATCGCGCCGATATCATCGGCTGAGGCAAGCGGCACGGAAGCGAAGGGCTTCTCATTCGCTGGATGGAGGACGCCGAGCCGGTCAACCAAGGGAGCGCCATCCCATGGCATTGCTGCGGCGGGGAGAGTGTAAGCGGTCATGGTCTACATATGCCTGAATGACAGGCTTTGGCTAGCTCCGCACCAATCGCCCGGGCCGCGCACCGGTATCTACGTCATTCTTCCGGGTTTGCACGCCGTTCACAAAAGTCGCGAGATAGCCGGATGCGGGTTGCAAGATGCGTGTGCCCCCTGCGGGCAGATCGGCGCGGACCTCCAAAGCGCCAAGCTTCAGCCGGTCAAAATCGATCACATTAATATCTGCCCGCTTGCCCACCTCAAGCGACCCCCGATCCGTCATCCCGTAAAGATCGGCATTTTTCTTGGACTGTTTGTGGACGATAAACTCAAGGGGAAGACCCTCGCCCCGCTGGCGGTCCCGGCTCCAATGGATCATCTGATAGGTTGGCGCGACGCCATCAAAGATCAGGTTCACATGCGCCCCTGCGTCGCTCAATCCAGTGACTGTATCGGGGTGCGTCAGCATCTCCCGAATGGCATCAAAATTGCCGTCAAAATAATTGGACCCCAGCACGATGGCGAAATTTTGCCCGCCGTTTCCAATGAGGAAGTCATACATAAACTCCTGATCGGTTTGGCCAGCGGCCTTGGCACGCTCTGCAAAGCACTTGTCTTTGGTGGGTTCATAATCAATCGGCAGGCTCAGCTCATACATGTTGGGAGCGGCATGTTTGAAGATCGAATGGGCATTGGCCATCAAGCCACTTTTGCCAGACTTTATGTTTTGATCAGACAGGATCGCTGCCCTCACCTCGGGCTTCTGCATTTCCGTCAGTTTCTCGGAAAGCGGCAGGTGAGCGAGCTTGCGATAAGTCTCGCGCGCCTGGAAGGCATGATAGGTTCGGATGTTGGTGACGAGGCCGATTGGGCGCGAAGCAACCTGTGGGAAAAGGCTTGCGCCGCCTTGATTGCATTTTTCGACTTGAGCCAAAACATCCTGCCATGCGCGAGGATGATCGCGATTTTGAACCGTGGTGAAGGTCACGGGTCGCTGGCTGATATGAGACACTCGCTCCATCAGCGCGACTTCTTCCTGTAGGGTCGTGTGCTCCCCGCCCAAGGCTTCTAGGTCGCCGACGGTGCCGCCGGGGATCATCTCGAAAACACCCCGCCCAGCGCGACCCATTGCTTCGGCCAAAGCGAACACTTCTTCGTCAGCAGCAAAGGTTCCGGGGATGGGATCGCCCGATAGAGTGCGATGGCCAATTGTGCGCGAGGTGGAAAAGCCTATCGCGCCTGCGCTCAGTGCTTCTTCGACGAGCTCTGCCATCCGCGCCATATCGTCAGATGTTGCCGGCTCGTTGGCGCGGCCTCGTTCGCCCATGACATAGTTGCGCAAAGCTGCGTGCGGGACCTGCGCGCTGATATCCAGCGCATATTGGCGTGTGCCCAGATAATCCAAATATTCGGGGAAGCTTTCCCAAGCGCCCCATGGCACGCCTTCGTAAAGCGCCGTGCCTGGGATATCTTCAACGCCTTCCATCACTTCAATCAGTTCGCGCTCGCCGCCGGGAGGGGTCGGTGCAAAGCCAACGCCGCAATTGCCCATCACCACTGTGGTCACGCCGTGGCTGGCGGACGGATCAAGCTTATCATCCCAGCAGACTTGACCGTCATAATGGGTGTGAACATCGACAAAGCCCGGAGTGATAATGGCTCCCCCGGCGTCCATTGTTTCGCGAGCAACGGTTGAGATGTGGGGCGCGATCTCAGCGATCCGGCCGTCTTTGACGCCAATATCGCCAATTGTTGGCGCGCCGCCTAGGCCATCGATGATTTTTCCGCCTTTGATGATTAGATCAAGCATGGTCGTCCTCTCGAGTCTGACTGCCCCCGATTTCACTTGAGAGGCTAGGTTGAACTCAGGCCGATGCAAAGACGCACTATTGGTAGGATTTAGGCCCTCAGCGGCGGACGAACCCGCCTGACTTGCCCGTTTCATATAACGGGCCTACATCCGAACCATGTCAGACAAGAATATGAACACCACTGGCCGAGCCATTGTTGCTGAGCTCGACACACTTTTCAAAGCCTCGGTCAAACGCCTGCGGGACGCGGTTGAGGATTTTATCGCGACCGGAACGCCGCCGGATCCAAGTGCACGCGAAGATGGGCGTTTTGCCTATCCTGAAATCCATGTCGTTTGGTCGGGAGAAGGCGAGCGATCAGAAACGCAGCGCTCCTTTGGGCGTCTCTCCACCCGCGGCCATTATGCGACGAGCGTGACCAAGCCTGCGCTCTTTTCAGAATATCTGGCCGAGCAAATCGATATTCTCATTGCCGATTATGGCGTGACCGTTGATGCGCGGCCCGGCACGCAGGAAATTCCTTTCCCCTATGTTTTGGATGCAGGCACCGATTTCGGTGATGTGCGCTCAGCCGATTTGGCACGTTGGTTTCCGGCGGCAGACCTTTCCCAAATTGGCGATGAAATTGCCGATGGATTTGACATGGGCTTTGACGGCCAGCCGATGCCGCTCGCGCTCTTTGATGGCCTTCGGACGGACTTTTCGCTGGCGCGGCTTCGCCATTATACCGGCACGCCGCCTGAGCATGTCCAGCGCTATGTGCTCTTCACCAACTATCATCGCTATGTTGACGAGTTCGTCACTTGGGCTTGCTCACAGCTCGGCGATGACAGCCCCTATGAAATGCTGTCTGCCCCCGGCGGCGTGACAGTGACGGGCAAAACACCTGATCCCTTAAGCGCAGTCGCTGACAGCGCCTGGCGGCGGCATCAGATGCCCGCTTGGCATTTGACCGCGCCAGACCGGACTGGGATTACGCTTGTGAACATCGGCGTTGGCCCGTCCAATGCGAAAACGATCACGGATCATTTGGCGGTGCTTCGTCCAGAGGCTTGGTTAATGATTGGCCACTGCGGTGGCCTTCGCGCAAGCCAGCGGATCGGGGATTATGTGCTGGCGCACGCTTATCTTCGTGATGACCATGTGCTGGATGATGTCTTGCCGCCTGAGATTCCGATCCCACCCATTGCGGAGGTTCAGCAGGCAATGGCGCGGGCTGCCCAAATTGTGTCAGGCGAAAGCGGTGAGACATTGAAGGCGCGCCTCCGCACCGGTACGATTGTGACGACCGATGATCGCAACTGGGAATTGAAATATTCGCAAAGTGCGCTTCGCTTCTCGCAATCGCGGGCGATTGGCATTGATATGGAATCCGCGACCATTGCCGCCCAAGGCTATCGCTTCCGCGTGCCGTATGGGACTTTGCTCTGCGTTTCTGACAAGCCGATGCACGGCGAGTTGAAGCTCCCCGGCCAAGCCAATCGCTTTTACGAGCGCGCGATCGCCGAACATATGTTGATTGGCATTGAGGCGTGCAAACAGTTGAAGGCGGAAGGGCCAAAGCTCCACAGCCGCAAGCTCCGCGCCTTTAACGAGCCGCCTTTCCGTTGATGCCATTGTCCCGCTCCATCGCTGGCCGGGTGGCCATTGTGACGGGCGCCGCTTCCGGCATGGGCAAAGCGACTGCTGAGCTTTTCGGGCGAGAAGGCGCGCATGTTGCGGTAACTGACTTGACGCTTGAGGGGTGTGAGGCAGTTGCGTCTGCGTTGCGGGCTGAGGGGCATAGCGCTGCTGCCTTTGCGCTGGATGTTGCCGATCATGATGCGATCAGATCGACGGTGCAGCAGATTGCAGAACGCTTTGGCGGGATTGATATTCTCGTCAATAATGCCGGCATTTCGAGCTTCTCACCGCTTGATGCGGGCGATGAGTATGACCTTATCTGGGATCGATCCTTGGCAGTCATGTTGACCGGCCAACAGCGGATGGTCAGGGCCTGCTTGCCGTGGCTCCGCAAAAGCGATGCTGCGCGGATCGTCAATATTGCGTCCACCGAAGGACTAGGCGCAACGCCCGGCGACACGCCCTATGTTGCTGCCAAAACCGGCGTGACGGGCCTGACAAGGGGCCTAGCTGTTGACCTCGGCAAAGAAGGGATCACCGTCAACTGCATCTGTCCCGGCCCGATCCGCACAGCCATGACGGATGCTTTGCCTGAAGCTGACAAAGAGACGTTCGCGCGCCGCCGCACCGCGCTCCGCCGCTATGGTGAGGCGGAGGAAGTGGCGCATATGACGCTGAGCCTAGTGCTGCCTGCGGCAAGCTTCATCACTGGCGCCGTCATCCCCGTAGATGGTGGGCTGATGGCACGGAACGCTTGAAGGCGCCGCTCCTATTTCGGACCCATTAGAAATTCGACGACAATCGATTGGGATGTGCTGACCAGCCGGGGATCGTCGTCAGACGCCGGTCCAATCCTCGACATGGCCATGGCCATCATTTGTTGAAACTCTGGCCCCATCATGTCTGAGAAAGGCCCGCCACCTTCTTCGACCCGCGTGACGCGAATGACCTCCAGGCCAAGCCGCGCGGCATAAAGATCGGCGGACTTTTTAGCTTCTGTCAGTGCCGCATCGGTTGCGCGAATCTTGGCGGCGGGCTTGTCGGCCAGTTCAAAATCCGGACCGCTGGTGCGCGCGCAGCTTGCATCGGTTAGCGCATCGGAGACGGGACCGATTTGATCCACGGACGACAAGCGAATCTTATACTCTTGCTGCTCGCTAATCTCGCCATCGCTATCTTCACCGTCAGCCGCAGCTGCGACGGCCATGGCGCTTGCGACCATCCCGGCTTTGCCTTGCCAGGTTGGCACGGTGTAAATGGCATCATCTTTAATACCCGAAGATTTGAGCGCGGATGAGACTTTCGCCTTTTTGTCGCTCAATTCCTTGCGCGCTGTCTTCAAATCATCGCCCGATGCTGAGACGGTACAGCCAATACTGATTTTGTCCGCGATTTTGCTGTCTTTGCCTGCCGCCTGAAGGCGAACCAGAACTTCGCCCGGGCCAAGAGGCAAGCTGACCGAGGTTTGGGCCGTCGTCGCAAGTGGCGAACCAGCAACCATAGAAGCGACTGCGAATGACGTGAGTTTCTTTACCATCCGCAAGTCTTCCCCTTATTCTGCTTGGCGAGCCAGCCCATGAGCGGCTTGAAGTAAGCGATCATCGCTGTGCCGTCCATCTCTCTGCTGCCGGTAAAGGCTTGGAGAGCGTCTGGCCAAGGTTTGGATGCCCCCATCGCCAGCATAGCGTCTAACCGTTTGCCGACTTCCTTATTGCCATAGAAGGTGCAGCGATGAAGCGGGCCTTTCCAACCGGAAATATCGCAAGCCGCTTTGTAAAATTGGAACTGTAGGATGCGGGCAAGGAAGTATCGCATATAGGGTGTATTGCCGGGGATATGATATTTGGCTCCTGCATCAAAATCCGCTTCGCTGCGCGCTACAGGCGGGGTGATGCCTTGATATTTAAGGCGCAAGTCAGTCCAGCCCTTGTTATAGCCACCGGCTGGAATGGAGCCATCAAACACGCCCCAGCGCCATTTATCGACCAATAAGCCGAACGGCAGGAACGCAACCTTGTCCATGGCTTGGCGGAGGAGGAGGCCGGTGTCGCGATCTGCTCCGGGTACTTTGCTTGCGTCAAGCAAGCCAATCTTCACCAGATAATCGGGGGTGATGGCCAGCGCCACCGCATCGCCAATCGCTTCATGAAAGCCATCATTCGCGCCGTTCAAATAGAGAAAGGGCTGCTTGTTATAGCTGCGTTGATAATAATTATGGCCAAGCTCATGATGCACTGTCACAAAATCATTTGAGTTGATCTTGATGCACATTTTGATGCGCAGATCCTCCACATTGTCGATATCCCATGCAGAGGCATGGCAGACGACATTGCGATCTCTTGGCTTTGTGAATTGGGACCGCTCATAAAAGCTCTTGGGGAGGGGCGCGAAGCCGAGTGACGAGAAGAAATCTTCGCCAATCTTGACCATGTCAATTTCTGACTTGCCCTTGGCCTTAAGCAATTCACCGATATCATAGCCAATCTCGCCCGCGCCTTTGGGGGCAACGACATCATAAATATCGCCCCATTCCTGTGCCCACATATTGCCAAGCAGGTCAGCGCGGATCGGCCCAGTCTTGGCCTGCACGGCATCGCCATATTTCTCATTAAGCTTGTCGCGCGTGTAGCAATGGAGCTGATCATAAAGCGGCTTCACTTGGGTCCAAAGCTTGTCGGTTAGCTTCGCAAAATCATCGGCGGGCATATCATAGCCTGAGCGCCACATCGCGCCGACATCCTTATAGCCGAGTTCCTGCGCGCCTTTGTTGGCGATGGTGACCAGCTGGGCATAATCTTCGCGCATCGGTGCGCCGACATTCTTGTGCCAGCTCGCCCACATTTCTTTGAGCTCATCGGGATTGCGGTTGGTTCCCATCTCCGCTTCAATGTCATTCCCAACGATGGGCTTTCCTTTGAGCGTACCTTCGCCCTTCCCATATTGGGAATTCAGCCGCGTGGCGATGGTCGCCATTTCCTTTGCTGCGCCTTCAGTGCTGGGGGCAGGCAAAGTGATACCACCGCGCAAGATATCGAGTTTTCGCTTTGTGTCATAGGATAGGCGGTGGAGGCTCGCATATTTCGCGGCCTCAATCGCATATTTGACCTTCAGCTCCGTCTCTTGTGCTCCAAGGCGCGCCGCGACTGCGTCTGTATCATCCGTGATAAAGGTATTATTGATCCAATCCACTTGGCCTTTGTAGTGGGACAGATCGGCAAGCGCCTTTTCCGCTTCAGCGACAAATTTATCAGCATCGGCAACGGTTGGAGCGCTTTGCGCGAGAGCGGGGCCAGCCAAAGCAAGCGCGCAGGCCAAAGCCAGTTTCGAAATTGCGATTTTCATTTTTCCATCCCTAGAAACTTGTTCTGGGGAGGAGCTTGGCGAGATGGAGGAAGCGGGTCAAGCGAAGGAACAGCGCTTTTCGACCAACGCCCTTTACGCGGGAACGGGCGGCGCGGTTCGGGACAGCTCAATCGCTCTTGGGGCCGCGATGTAACGCGTTGGTAAATCTGTGATGTTGAGCGCCTTGCGCACCTCCGCCAGCGGCAGCGGCATCATCGCTTCCCAATCAGTGCCGGTCAGCCATTTGGCAGCGCGACCGCGCTTCAGCCCTTGCCACATGGCCTCCATGATCGGCTCGTCCTTGAACGCTTTGGCATAATTATAGGCGCCCGCAATGGCGATCACCATGAAGCCGGGGTTACGCGTGTGGGGATAAGAGAAAGCGACATTGCAGGTTTCACCAAATCCATCGCAGCCATAGCCGCCCACCACATGCCACAGATCATGCTGTACCCGAACGCGGGAGGCATAGCGGCGGAAATCCTCAGGTACATCTTCGTCATTCAAGCCCGCTTCTCGCGCGGCTTGGTTGAGGCCCTCAGGCGTAATCCCGCAATCATCCATGAAGGCCTGAAAAGCGCGACCCAAGCTGCCTGCTGGCAGGCTTTCGAGATAGGCACGATCGGTCAGCGTATTGATCAGATCGATCTTTTGGGCGAGCACGCGTGCACCCATTTCGGTCTTTTTGAAGCGTTCGAAATTCTTGAGGAAAGATCGGCCCGACATCGCGGTCAGCAAACGGAAGACTTGTGTTGTATCTTCCTTGTCGCGGATCAGGCGGCGGATCGCATCCAGCGCCACCAAAGGCCGGTATCGATATTTGATCAGATCGCTAATAACACTCATGTCAGTAAGTTGCGCTTTTTCTTGTGCCTATGCAAGCAGAAAATCACGAATGGCGATGCCAAGCTCGGGCTTAGTCACAGCACTCATATGATTGCCGGGAATGGTGATGAGCTCGCCGTGGGGCAAGGCTGCGGCTAGGTCAGCGGCGCTGCCATTGTCCTGATCCTCTTCGCCACAGATCACACCGATGGGCATATCGAAGCTCGCCAGTTCTTCTGCCGTCGTATCGACAAATGTGTCGAGGATCCGCCGCAGTGCTTTGGGATCGCCGCCGCTGGATTTTAGGAAGGCTTCTGCCATCCAAGCAGCACTTAGCCTCTCATGTGTCCCAATGTTATCAAGCACATTGGCAAAGAAGGCGCCGCGCCCTTCCGTTTGGGTGACGCCTGTTAGGCCCATGCCGGAGATCACCGCTTTGCGGGGTTGAACGCCGCGCGCCAAGAGCCGCGCCGTCGTCCGTCCTCCCAATGAATATCCGCCCAGATCAAAGTCTATGAGGCCCAAATGATCAATCAAAGCCAGCTGATCATCCGCCAAAATATCTCTGGGGTAAAAGGCAGGATCATGTGGCTTTCCGCTGTCTCCATGCGCCCGGAGGTCGGGCATGATCACGCGAAAACCTGCCTCAGCAAGCAAAGCGGCATGACCGTAACGGATCCAGTTGGTGCCTGCGCCCGAAAAATAGCCGTGGATGAGGATCAAAGGACGGCCCGTGCCAAGTTCTTCGACATTGAGCGTGACGCCGTCGGCGCTCTGAAATTGCCACCTGTTCATGGTTGAGAGGCCTAGAAAGATGAACTCAGCAACGCAACCCTTTCCTTCACCATTGCATATTATAAGCATAGCTATTATAGTCATGACATGAGTGATGAATTGGGTTTTCTTATTGCGGATGCTGCGCGGCTGATGCGACGGGCCTTTGACACCCGGGTGCGATCAAGGGGCGTGACGCGGCCGCAGTGGCGGGTCCTTGGTTTGCTCAGCCGCTATGAAGGCAGCTCTCAATCGGCATTGGCCGAAATGATGGATGTAGAACCGATCACTCTCGCGCGGATGATCGATCGCTTGGCCGAATCTGGCTTGGTGGAGCGTAAGCCCGATCCCAATGACCGCCGCGCCTGGCGGCTGTTTTTGACGCCGCTTGGAACCTCAAATTTGGAGCAGTTAAAGCCAGACGCAGTAGCCCTTTTCGATGATGCGTTGAGTGGGCTGTCATCAGACGAACGGATCAAGCTTGAAGCCATGCTCAATGTCATTCGATCCAATTTGAGCAGGCGGCCAACGGAGGTTGCCAATGGCTGAAGCTGATCCGAATATTCGTCCCAAAGTCGATGTCGAAGCCCCACAACCCAAAAAGCGCCGCTGGGGCAAAGTTGCACTTATGCTGTCCTTGCCGCTGCTGCTCATCGCAGGCGGGATCGCCTATTTCTTGGCCAATGATCAATATGTCTCTACCGACAATGCCTATTTGCGGCAGGATAAGGTTTCTGTTTCGTCGGAAATTGGCGGGCGCATCGTCGAAGTGGCGGTGCGTGAAGATCAGCCTGTCAAAGCTGGCGACCTTCTGTTTCGTATTGATCCAGAGCCTTATCGGATTGCTTTGGCCCAATCCAATGCGGCGATTGCGGCGGCGCAGGTCAAAGTGACGACACTTGAGGCCGATCTTGGAAACAGCAGTGTCGACATCGAAAGCGCGCGCGAAGATGTGGCTTTCTTTGCAAAGGAATTTGCGCGGCAATCGACCTTGATGGAGCAAGGCTTCACCACCAAAGCGCGTCTGCAGACGGCAGAACATGCCTTGTCTGAAGCGCGCAGCAAATTGGCCAAGGCCTTGTCCGAAGAGCGAGCCTCGCGCGCTGCGCTGTCGACTGGGGCAGCGGCCCCCGGCGTCAACCCCGCGATCCTGTCTGGCCAGGCGCAGCGCGAAAAAGCACTGCTTGACCTGTCTCGTGCAGAAGTGCGTGCACCCGCGAGCGGCATTGTCAGCCAAGCTGACCGATTGAAGATTGGACAGATGATGGTCCAAGGCCTGCCGGCGCTCACCATTGTGTCCGATGGTGGAGGCTGGGTAGAGGCCAATTTCAAAGAGACCGATCTTGCCAAGATGCGCGTTGGCCAACCCGCAACCATCAAGATGGATGCTTACCCGGGCCTCACCCTGAACGGACGCGTGGCGAGCATCGGGGCTGGCACGGGATCGGAATTCTCCGTGCTTCCTGCGCAAAATGCCAATGGCAATTGGGTGAAGGTCACGCAGCGGGTTCCTGTGCGCATTGCCATTATCGACAAGCCGTCCCGTCCGATGATTGCGGGTCTTTCCGCGACTGTGCGCGTTGACATTGAACGCTGAACCCGAACAGCCCTTGCTGCCTGTCGCCCATAAGGGCTTGCTGACCTTAGCCGTAATGGGGGCCTCGGTCGTTCAAATTCTTGATTCCACCATCGCCAATGTGGCCATTCCGCATATGCAAACCAGCCTTGGGGCAACGCTTGATAGCGTTACCTGGGTGCTCACAAGCTATATCCTTGCGAGCGCCGTGGCGATGCCCGCTACGGGATGGTTGTCAGACAGATTTGGATCTCGCCGGCTTTTCCTAGCGGCTGTGGCGGGTTTCATCTTGACGTCAATGCTCTGCGGCCTTGCGACTAGCCTGACGCAGATGGTCGCCTTTCGAGTCCTTCAGGGTATTTGCGCCGCCTTCATCGGGCCTTTGTCGCAGACGATTTTGCTCGACATTAATCCACCGTCCAAAGCGCCAAAGGCGATGCAGCTTTGGGGCATGGGCATCATGGTTGCCCCGATTTTTGGGCCCATGATTGGGGGCTGGCTGACCGAAAGCTATAATTGGCGCTGGGTCTTTTACATCAATCTGCCGATTGGCATCCCCACCCTGCTCATCCTGTGGTGGCTCTTGCCTTCGCGGCCCATCACAGAGCGGCG
This sequence comes from Sphingomonadales bacterium UBA7473, assembly GCA_002478575.1. Lineage (GTDB taxonomy): Bacteria > Pseudomonadota > Alphaproteobacteria > Sphingomonadales > Sphingomonadaceae > Aquisediminimonas. The sequence goes on from DLOX01000090.1 coordinate 16,218, forward strand.
GCTGGACGTCCTCGGCTTTGCGTTGCTTGCGCTCGCGCTTGCGTCATTTCAGCTCATGCTTGATCGTGGTCAGCATGAGGATTGGTTTGAATCATGGGAGATCATCATAGAAGGTGGCGTGGCGCTTGCCGCTTTCTGGATGCTGGTCGTTCACGGCCTGACCACTAAAGACCCCTTGTTCAGCCCCACGATGTTGAGCGATCGGAACTTTCTAACCGCGCTTCTGCTTGGTTCGCTGATTGGTTTGATCATGTATGGCATCTTCTCGCTGATGCCCCCGATGCTTCAGACTATTTATGGCTACACAGTGTTCGATACGGGCGCATTGCTTGCCCCGCGCGGTGTAGGGATTTTGATTGGTATGATTGCGGCAACGCGTCTCATTGGCCGCGTGGATGCGCGTTACATCATCTTCTTTGGCTTTTCAGTGACGGCCTATTCCATGTGGATGATGACCGGCTGGGCAATGAACATGAGCGCCTCTCATTTCATAGTCGCGGGCTTGGTTCAGGGCTTTGGCATGGGCATCACTTTCATGCCTGTTAATGTGATGGCCTTTTCTAGCCTGCCCTTATCCATGCGCACCGATGCCGCGAGCTTGCTTTATCTGTCGCGCAGCCTGGGGGGCAGTATTGGCATTTCGATTACGATTACCATGCTGACTCGGACGATGCAGTCGAGCCATGAAGAGCTAGCCGCTCGGGTCACGTCATCTAGTTTTGACTTTGTCGATCCCGCAACAGCAGATCGCTGGGGCGCATTGGGTGATGCTGCGCTGCGCGTGATTGATCTGGAAGTGACGCGCCAAGCCGCGATGATTGCTTATCTGACCGACTTTAAGCTCATGTTCTTCATCATTATTGCGTTCCTGCCGCTAGTCCTAATACTCCGACCGCCTCCCGCGGCTAAGCCCAGCTAGGCGCGCTTAGCGAGCCCCTTCTGTTGCATCCGCCATAGAGCCATCTCTATCCGATCTTGGCCGAAGAATGGCTCTCCATCGAAGAGCAAGGTCGGAACGCCCCAATGGCCGCCTGCCTCCAATGCGGCTTGATTGGCTGCAATCTCCGCGTCCAAAGCCTCGGCGTGCTCAGTTGCTTCGGCATCAAGCGCCGCCATATCGAGGCCAGCGCGCGCCGCTGCTTCTGCCAAATGGTTACCTTCGTGCCAATCAATCGCCCCACCCCAGACTAACATCGCCGCTTCATAGGCAAAGGCGAGGCCCTTGCCAGCCCGCGCCGCCACTTGGCCTGCCCGCGTGAGCCGCCGAATATAGGGCTGTTCCTCCGCGATCTTGCGTGTGGCGAGATCTTGCACAATCGGATCGGGTCTCGGCGGGCCGAATGGGATCCCATGATATTGTGCGACGCGGAACATGTCCGTCAACGTGTAGCGGAGCCAATTGGGAGGATTGCGCTCAAAGAAATCCGGCTGACGAATGGCAAGGGGATAGACCGGCCGGAGCGTGATATCGAGCGCCCACTCCGCAGCCAACGCCCGATATCGGCCAATCGCGAGATAGCTATACGGGGACCGAAAGGAGAAGAAGAGGTCAGCGGTGAGCATGATTCAATCCCAAGATCGCGTTGCATGGAAAGCCAACTATACTTCCCCGTGTGTCACAATATAGTCGGCAATCGCCATTTTTTTGAAACCATTAAGGCTGATCGACTATTTGCAGGTGATCATAACTCGCCTATCGGCAAATTGATCGGAAGCGCCCTAGCATGGGTCTAGGGTAATGCGCAGACATGTTCTTGGGGAATCTTAGGTGCAAACTTGGAGTCAGTTTTCCAACGAGCAGAAAGAGCCGCATCTGGTGGTCATTCCAAGCGTCATCGCGGCGCGGCAAGGCGATGACTTATTCCTCGATAAAAAGGCAGTCGCCGGCGCCGAGGAATATGTAAAAAACTGGCCGGGAAAAGTCAGCTATATTTTCCGAGAGGGTCAGAAGGAAGATATATTATTTGGGGATTTTTTTCGGACAGCGGACCTTGGTTTTGGCGTTGAAATGAAAAGGGAAGACGAAATTCTTGAATCTTTTCTTTTAAATAATGCTAGTCTTATATTGGCATCGGGTGATAATTTTGAGGATTTTAAATTGGCTGAATTTGCCAGAAAGAGAAAAATACCACTCGTCTACATCATCGAATATCTTCTTAGTACGCGGCTTCAGATCATTGCAGTGTCTAGGAGCTCCCTTTGGCAAAAGTTTAAGAGTGGCATGTGGACCGCTTTGAAGGAGATCGAGCGTCGTTCGGTGTTCCGTAAGGCCGCTGCACTTCAAGCCAATGGTGCTGCTGCTGCCGAGCATTATCGCTCAATAAATCAAGATACGCATAGATATTTTGATACACGGCTCTCTCGATCAATGATGGCAACGCAAGATGAAGTGGAGAAGCGGACCAAGCGGCTGCTGTCCGGCGGGCCGCTTCGGCTTGCTTATTCTGGGCGGTTGGAGCCGCTCAAGGGAGCAGATCATCTTATTCCAATTGCGGCTGAATTGGCGAAGCGTCATCTGGATTTCCAACTCGACATATTTGGAGTTGGCAGCCTTGAAGGCGAAATCCGGGCCGCAATTTCAGAACTGGGTTTGAGTGGCCAAGTTAACTTGCGTGGCAGCGTTGATTTTGAATCCGAACTTGTTCCATTCATAAAAAGCGAAATTGATCTGTTTGTCTGTTGTCATCGCCAGTCAGATCCATCTTGCACATATCTGGAAACCTTTGGCTGTGGTGTTCCAATTGTCGCCTACAGCAATCTAGCTTTTGACGGAATTTTGCCGATTGCGGCGGCAGGGTGGAGCGTCAAGCCCGCGCAGATAGTTGCCATTTCCGATGAGATTGCCCGTCTTGACCGAGACAGAGGGCAGATCGCAAACGCATCATTTGCGGCGGTAGGCTTTGCAAGCAAGAATGACTTTGAGAGCACGTTTGAGGGGCGTATTGCGCATTTGATTTCGGTCTTGAAACGTCGCAACGGGAATATTTGAGGGAGCTTGATCGGTGAACGGTAAATTTGCCTATGTACTATCGTCATCCGAATCGGACTATTTTTCCGAAATGACCGCAGTTTCTTTAGCGAGTCTTCGCCTTACAAATCCAAATGCGAATGCGGTATTGCTTATTGACAGTAAATCGCGAAACTCTGAGCGGCCGATTATTTCGCGATTGGTGGATGATTTTGATGAAATAGTTGAGATTGATATTGAAGACAAGAGTCCGTATTATTTTAGTCGATACATGAAAGTGAAGTCGAGGGATTTCATATCTGGGGATTTCCTTTACATAGATGGCGACACCATAATATTGAAAAATCTCGAAGATATTTGGAATAGCGAAAATGATCTATGTGGCGCGCTTGATTTGAGTTCGAAAAACTTCTCAGTGAACATACCACAAGATCAGATTGATAGTTTTAGAGCGCTAGGTTGGGCCAAAAATAAAGGGCCATATATAAATTGCGGCGTATTATATATGAAAGACAACGCAGAAGTTCGAAAATTCTGTGATGAGTGGTTTCGGAATTGGATAGATTTTGGTAATATAGTTAAGAAATATTATGATCAACCTTCATTTAATTATTCACTTGATCGTAGCGATTTGAATTTTCATTTGCTGTCGCAGGATTGGAATGCCCAAGTTGGTTGGACTCCCTTAGATGCTAGAGATGCTAGGATTGCTCATGTCTTTTCTGGTCAGTTCGAAACCAGACAAGACACTGTCCTTCATTTGGCCAGTCGTAAGCTGAGGGATGAAGGGGTGATGGATATTGATCTTCTCAAAGAAGCGATAGCCAACGGCCATGTCTGGACTTCATTGGATACAATTAAGAAGAACTGGGCGATGCGACGCTACACGGCCGCAGCTGGGCTCGCTGTCAAGAGGGTCGGCCGCGAACTTAAGAGCAAGATAAGCATGGCGAGTTAGGGTTTGCTCAGATTCTTCCAAAATCGGCCGGTGCTCAAATGATCTCTTGCTTAGCGCATTGATCTCAAATTCAGGTGGCAGAGCTTTGCAATCTATAGTCCTTAATTGAAAGAGCTTGAACGGAATTGGAAATGTATGGCGGATTTTGGAAGAGAAATAGCGCTATTGACCTCATTCAAAATGGCTCAATATCTTTTCAAGAAGTTGAAATAAGCCCGTCCGTTACTCTTCCATCTCTAAAGCCGATATGCCTACCCGACGAATTTAGCCGAGCTTTGCGCGTGCAGGATGAAACCAGTTTCGAGATGGAGCTTAGTCGCTTGAGCGAAGGGGATAAGCTTCATTCCTCCACCATGGCATACTGCTTGTCCGATGTAACATTCTACAAAAATGAAATCGTCCGGATTGGTCGAACTTTCTCCGGACGGCGCAAGAATCGGATCCCTGCCTTAGTTGGACGCGCTGCTGAGTTTGACGAAGGTGCACTTTGCAGCAATGGCGTGACCGAACGATATTTCGGCCATTGGATGCATGATGGGCTGGTCATGGAGTTGCTTGCCGAAGAGATGGGGCTTCTTTCCATCGTAAATCAGGTCAACCCTTGGTCGCACGCGGAGGGGTATCGCGAATTGCTCGCTTTGAGGCCCCAACCCGTTCTGCACGGCCGTTTCAAAAGGCTTTGGACCTTTGATGACCGCGGCCTGAACCAAAGTCGCAATAAGCGGTTACAGGCGTTGAGGGGGCGATTGAAGGCTTCAAATCTATCCCCAAGCCATTCGCCTGAGTCTGTATTCATAAGAAGAGGGGCATCCGGAACTGGGAGATCCCTGACAAATGAGGACGACATATCCAGTCTTTTGTCAAAACGCGGTTTCCAAATTGTCACGCCCGAACAGATAGACGCAAGGAGCTTAAATTCCGCTCTTAGAAATGCAAGTTTGTGCATTGCTGTGGAAGGGTCAGCGCAGAGTCACTATCTCGTCAACGGTCCTGGCTCGGGGGCCTTGTTATCGATACAGCCGCCAGAGCGATTCAATTCCTTTTTCAAGCCATTCTGTGACTCGATCGGGTGGAGATGGGGCTATGTCGTAGCGGACAAAGTATCGGCAGATAGCTTTTACCTTTGTCCGGATCGGCTATTGAAAACGATCGATCTTTATCAGATTTGAAAGACTGCATGGACGTCGCTGTTGCCATCGTTAACTATCGCACGCCGAAGCTGGTTCTGTCTTGCTTGCGGAGCTTGTTGGCGGAGCGTGAGTCTCTACCGGGCCTGCGGGTGGTCGTTGTCGATAATGCGTCTGGAGACGACTCGGTTGAGCTGCTTTCGTCCGCGCTTTTGGAAGCTCCTTATGCGGACTGGGTCAGTTTCTTGCCTCAATCGCTCAATGGCGGATTTGGATGGGGCAACAATCAGGCCATTTTGAAGCTGTTGAACGACACTTCACCGCCTGACGCCATTTTGCTCCTGAATCCTGACACGGTAGTTGAACCAGGTGCCATTGGCGCTCTAGTCAAAGACATGGAAAACCGTCCCGATGCAGGCGCCATCGGCAGCCAATTGGTCAACGAAGATGGCACGCTCTCGGGATCTGCGTTTCGCTTTCCTTCGGTCGCGCGAGAATTTGATCGTGGCTTTGGCATGAGCCGCGTGTCGAAACTGTTGGGCATCAAGCCGACGCTGGTCCCCATTGGTGAGCGCGGCCCGATGGACTGGGTGACTGGCGCCAGTGTTCTTATCCGAAGCGCTACCCTCCGCCAGGTGGGGTTGTTTGACACAGGCTTTTTCCTTTATTTTGAAGAGGTGGAGTTGATGCACCGGTTCGCCCAGGCCGGTTGGAAATGTTATCACTGCCCCGAAAGCCGAGTGGTGCATGTGGCGGGGGCTTCGACCGGCGTTGTTGACGGAAAAAGCAAAACAAAACGGGTTCCGCCTGATTATGTTTTTGTCTCGCGGCATCGCTATTTCGCGCTGACGGGTGGGTGGTTTAGGGCTCTGTTGGCTGACTGTGCGTGGCTGCTTGGCTGTTTGCTGCGGCTGCGGGCGAGAGCAGATGTTAGGGAAGAGCGGGCAGCCTTTTTGAAGGTCGGCTTTGGCGCTACGGCACGCGACCGGCAGCGCGCGATCACCAGAGTCGGTGATCCCGTTGGGCAAGCGCCCTTTTGGATGAGCGCTCGATGAAGTCTGTTCTCGTCGCCGTCGTTGTCATTGGGCGCAATGAAGGTGATCGGCTGAAGCTCTGCTTGCGCTCAATTCCGAGCGATGTGCCGACAGTCTATGTCGACTCTGGATCAACTGACGGCAGCGTCGAATTTGCCCGTTCGATTGGCGCACATGTTATCGAGCTTGATATGACGTGCGGCTTCACTGCGGCAAGGGCAAGGAACGCTGGATGGCGGGCACTTGCCGAACAGGGGTTGGACGCAGAGTTCATCAAGTTCGTCGATGGTGATTGTGAGTTGAATGGGGAATGGCTGGGTTTGGCTGCAAACGCATTGAACGAAGACCTAAGTCTTGCCGCAGTCTTCGGTCGGCGGCGCGAGAGATTTCCAGACCGCAGCATCTATAACCGCATGTGTGACGACGAATGGAATGTGCCTCCGGGGCTGGTTGCCTGTTTTGGGGGGGACGTGCTGGTCCGACGAACGGCTTTGGAGCAGGCTGAAGGCTATAGTGACGATTTGATTGCGGGCGAAGAACCTGATCTGTGCCTGCGTCTGTCTCGATTTGGCTGGAAGATCAGACGCATCGGTGCAGAAATGACGCTTCACGACGCGGCGATGACAAAGGCCACACAATGGTGGTTGCGCGCACGCCGCAGCGGCTTTGCCTATATGACGCATGTCCTCCGTCACAAAGATCAGGCCTTCCCTGCCTGGACGCGCCAAGTCAAAAGCATCTTCATTTGGGGCGGCGTGTTACCTGCAATGGCATTGATCAGCGCCGCTCTGGGATTGATCATGCCATCCTCTGTTCCCGTTGCCTTGGTCCTCCTGATTGGTGGCCTCTATATGGTTCAGATCGCTAGAGTTGCCGCGAAAAAACGCTCAACTGGCCAAAGTTGGTCATTCGCTCTTCCCTATGCCGCGCTCATCGTCGGAGGAAAACTTGCCGAATTTGGAGGCCTGCTCCGCTCTATGTTAGATCATATCCGCAAGAGACGCAGTACCATCATCGAGTATAAGGAATAGGGGTGCCAGATAGTTTCTCATCGCTGATGGAGATCATAGCAGAAGATTATGCGGCGCATGGTCGGGATTGGACCAAGCCCGGGTTCCGCGCAGTCGCCGTTCACCGCTTTGGCGTGTGGCGAATGACAGTGCGACCAAAGCTATTGCGCGCGCCGCTTAGCCTGATTTACCGCTGGGCTTTCCGCCATTGTCGCAATGTCTATGGCATTGAGTTGCCCTATACTGTGGTTCTTGGTCGACGTGTGATTTTTGAACATCAAGGCGGGATCGTCATCCACGGAAACAGCCAGATTGGCGATGAGTGCATCATCCGCCAGAATTGCACGCTTGGGATCCGCAATATGAATGCGCTGCATGATGCGCCCATTTTAGAGCAGGGCGTAAATGTGGGCGCTGGCGCCGTCATTTTGGGCGCAGTGCGCATCGGCCGAGGCTCTGCCGTTGGCGCCAATGCGGTGGTGCTGACTGATGTTCCAGAACAGGCGCTCGCCACGGGAGTGCCTGCTGCAATTAGGCCGCTGAAGCTGCCCGCGCAGTAAAGGGCATCGGCCGGAGACTCCAAAATTGCGGATAGACAGGCGCAATCCGTTGAGCCTAAGTGGGTGCATGGGGGAAATTCGATCGCACACTGGTCTCCGCGGCGTCGCGGCTTTCTTTGTCGTTTTCTATCATCTTCAATTCACGCATCCACATTTGCCCTTTGAAGATGCTACTTCGATTTTCAAACAAAGCTATCTGATGGTTGATCTGTTTTTTATACTGAGCGGATTTATCATATCTTATGTATACTCAGATCAGATGGCCCAAGGCTTATCCTACATTAGCTTTATGAAAAAGAGGCTGATAAGACTCTTTCCACTGCATTTATGCTGTCTTTTCGTCTTGGTATTTGGATTGGTAACGCAAAATGCAGCCCTTGATTTACTAGGCAAGGATTCTCGGCCAATTTTCACGCAAGAATCCACAACTGCTCTTATTTCGCAGCTGTTTCTTTTGAACGCCTGGTTTCCAAAAGATGGGACTTGGAATATTCCCAGCTGGTCCATTAGTGCCGAAATATTCGCCTACGCCTTATATCCCACCCTTTTATTCATGTTATCTCATCGGAGAATAATCGGAGCGCTAGGCTTACTCTTATTGAGTTTGATATTTTACGGGTCTGTGGGCTATTTTGACGGTTCATTGGATATCACGTCCGGCTGGGCCCCAATGCGATGTCTAGCGGGATTTGCTTTAGGCATGCTTGTTCATTCATACCGTAATGGCTTACTCGAATTGACATCCGGCGGGCTTGGTGCCCTGCAGTTCATAAGCTTCTTGGGGTCGATTATGACCTTAAGCCTGCCCATGAACGATGTGTTTGCGATCCCATTCTTCGTTCTGCTGGTTTACTCTCTGTGGACAGACAAGGGCTGGTTGTCTGAGCTTCTTGCTCAGCGCGTTTTTCAGTATCTTGGCCACATTTCATATTCCGTCTATTTGACACATGTTGTTATTCTTACGCTCCTCTATCCAACTTGGACAGCGATCGCGTCGCGCCTTACTTTGGATCCCCTAGCGCTGAGGGGGCTTTGGATATTTGTCGTTTTGGTGGTTGTCTTGGTGTCTTCCCACTTCACATATCATTGGGTTGAGGAACCCTCTCGTCGCTGGCTCACGAAGCGTCTAGTGCCAAATTGAGCCAATGGCGCTTTTTGAAAGGTACTGATGAAATTGCGGATAGACAGCTGCAGTCGGCTCAGCCAAGATATCAACATGGGGGAAATTCGATCACATACTGGTCTTCGCGGTGTTGCAGCCCTCTTCGTTCTGTTTCGCCATCTTCAACTTTTTGGACCGCATTTGCCATTTGAAGATGCTACGTTGATATTTGCACGAAGCTATCTGATGGTCGACTTATTCTTTATACTGAGCGGTTTCATCATAACATATGTATATTCGAGGCAAGTAGGCCCAAATATGAATTATAGGTCGTTCATGACGAAACGACTAATTCGCCTCTTTCCGCTACACTTATTTTGCTTATCTATATTGCTCATCGGGCTAGTGTCGCAAAATGTCGCGCTCAGATTTTTGGGAAAGGATTTCAATCCTCTGTTTACACCGGATTCTACAGTTGCCTTAATTTCACAAATTTTTCTACTCAACGCTTGGTATCCGAGTGCAGGTGCTTGGAATATTCCAACTTGGTCAATCAGTGCAGAAATATTTGCTTACGCACTTTTCCCTGCAATTGTGTTTTTGACGTTTGAAGTGAACCGTAAAAGGCGGTTGGCTCTGCTTGTCGGAAGTTTGATATTCTATGCGTTCATTGCATACACGACGGGATCGTTGGATATTACTGCTGGATTGGCGCCGATGAGATGTTTGGCGGGGTTTGTCTTAGGTGTGCTTATTCATGCGTATCGGAATAGTCTGCCCGATTTGTCAATTGGGTCGATTGGTGTTTTGCAATTTCTTGCTCTGTCTGGATCAACTCTGGCCTTGGCGTTGCCGTTGAATGACGTATTTGTAATTCCTTTTTTTGCCCTTCTGGTCTACTCTACTTGGTCAGACAAAGGGTGGTTGTCATCATTCTTTGGGGGCAATATCTGCCATTATCTTGGTCGCATCTCATACTCTGTATATCTGACGCATTATGTTGTTATCTTGCTCCTCTATCCAACTTGGACAGCGATCGCGTCGCGCCTTTCTTCGGATCCCCTAGCGCTGAGGGGGCTTTGGATATTTGTCGTTTTGGCAGTTGTCTTGGTATCTTCCCACTTCACATATCATTGGGTTGAGGAGCCTTCTCGTCGCTGGCTCACGAAGCGGCTCGTGCCAAATTGAGCCAACTCATGTTGGTCCGACGAAGTTTCTTTGTTCACAAGTTGGAACTTGCGTCTTAACTTGTGGTTTAAGCTGAAAGATGGAAAACGAAAATCCTATGGCGCTGATTTCGCTATTCAATGATGGTCCACGAGCAGTCTTTGATCGGCAGCAGTTCGAGCAATTGGGCGAAGAGCTTTCGTCCTCTTATCAAAGTGCAACCCCATTTCCACACGCCGTTATCGACAATTTTTTGGATGCGGATGCTCTGCGACCGCTGCTTGCCGAGTTTCCCTCGCGTGTCGGAAAAGATCATTTTGACCGAAGTCAAGAACGGTTGAAATATCAATTTGCCCCCTGGGAAGTGGAAGGCGATGCTCTTCGAAACTTGCTTACTCAACTGAACAGCGCTGCGTTTGTGCGCTTTTTGGAGAAATTGACTGGGATTAAAGGGCTGATTCCAGATCCCTATTATGAAGGCGGTGGGCTTCATGAAACGATGCCGGGTGGACATTTGAGCGTCCATGCCGATTTCAACGTTCATGGTCGCATGAAGCTTCAGCGTCGGCTAAACTTCCTTCTCTATCTCAATGACGATTGGTCTCCGGACTATGGCGGGCAATTGGAGCTATGGGATCGGGACATGAAGGCCTGTCAGGTCAAGGTGATTCCGGAGATCGGCAGGGCCGTCATCTTTAACACGGATCTGGATAGCTTTCATGGGCACCCCGAACCATTGACCTGTCCGGCTGGGCGGTCCCGGCGATCAATCGCGACCTATTATTATACCGCGCCCGAGCATGGCGTGGCGTCCCTGCCAAAACGAACGACGGTGTTTAAGGAGCGGGGCGGCACAAGTGACAAACGTGATTGGAAGATCACCTATCAGCATTTTGTGAATGACTGGGTTCCTTTTAAGCTTGCTGGCGTTGCGCGCAAAGTTGGTGACAAGTTGCTGAAATAGAGGGCTCAACCGGGCTTCAGCGTCCAAATTCTGCCTTGGCAGCCGTCACTTTCTGATGCTGCATCAGATAAGCCATGATGGGGGACTCTTCAGCTTCGTCTTTTCCTCCCTTGGGTACGCCGTTGCCATGGGCAACAGCTGAGATCATGGCGCGGTGATGCGGTGTGATCTCGCCTTCTTCGGGCAACATGCGGAGGCCAAAGGGGGTAAACCGCTCCATCGCGATTGCCCATGCTGGTCCTTCTGCCAAGCCGATTTGGCTCAGGCCGCCGAGGCGGATGAGATATTGCGTGGCAGCGGTCCGCTGTGTTGGGGTCCACCCATATTGGCCCGCACAGCCCATCAGAGCGTCCGACAAGGCTTGCGATCCTGCGCTTGTGCCACTCGCCAAAACCCGCTTGGCTTCGGGGTCAGTCGTTTGCTCAGCGAACAAGGCCCCAACTGCAGCCCGCTCTTCAAGCGATAGCCGATTGTCGAGGCAAGAGAGCTGGTCGCCCGGCGCGGCACGTGCCGAACCCGCTGAAGCGAAAGCAGCAAGCGCAAGAAGCGAAGCGGAAAGGCGTTTCATAACAGTCTGTCCTTCTTAGAATTTGCCCAGCAAGTTCAGGAACAAACCTTTACTCGTGTAGCTTTGGTCGGCCAAGTCGCTGGAATAGTCGGAGAAGCTATAGCCAACGCCAATCTTCACATGGTTGCCCAAATGACGATAGAGTGCAGCGATCCCGCCCCACTTACCGTCTCCGGCGCGGTCATTGGTCAGATAATGGCCTTCAACCACAGCATCCCATTTTTTGACCAAGCGCCAATCGAGCCGCAGCACGCCCAAATGTGTATCACTGGACACGAATGTATCGCTTTCCCGACCCAATGAGACTTTGCCCTGACGATAGCCATATTTGGCCCCAAGGGTCAGGGTCTTGGTGAGATCGAGATTGGCATCAATCGCCATGATCTGGCTCTTCTGCTTGGGTGCTGCTGCCAATCCGCCGGACGTGATTTGGCCGATGGGGCCAAGGTCTTGCAAGTAAGTGTAGCGCGCCAGCAAGTTCAATCGATCATTGAGGATGGGGCGATAAGCAAAGCCAACCGTGCCTTCGACATAGTCTGCCGCGCGAACATCCGTTGTTTCATTGTTGGCGATGGCAAAGTTCAATCGACCAAGCGCCCGCCAATCTGGGTCTAACTGAACCGATGCCGTGTTGCGGAACAGCCAAACGTCTTGATCGCGGTTGTTGCCCTTTTCGAAACGCCCTTCAACGTTGGTCGCGAGCTGCACTTTGCCAGCGGTGTAGCCAACACCAAAGGTCGCCGCTGTGCGTTTGAAGACGCCTGTATTTTCATCATCGATGCGGCCATTTTCCAGCGAGCCTGAGAAGGACCAACGCTCTGAAGGATCCCAATCAAAGCCAAAGCTGCGCATGAGGCTTGGGGCTTCGCCGCCATGGCCGATCTTATTCTCGCCATGGATGCTGAGCGCGGTTGAGAAGCGATGCCGAGCACCAACCGTCAGTGTTCCGCGATTGGTTTGGGCAAGACTGCCGACAGGTTCAAAGCCAACATCGGTGCGGTCGGTCAAAAGGCCATAGCCAAGATAGGCCTCTGATCCTTTGCCATAGCGATGGGTGAGTTCAGCATTGGCGCCCAAGCCGCCGTCCCCAGCTGAAACTTCAGCTGCCAAAGAGACGCGATCACTAATCTCCATCTTGCCGCCCACGCCAGCGCGATTGTTGCGCAGGCGCGTCGCATCGCGGTCCACGGTCATCTGGCCGAAGGCAAAGACCGACCAGTTATAGTCGAGAGGCTTATAGGCCAGCTGGATTGCCGCATCGGTGCGTTTGCCATATTCGCGGCTGTTCCCAATTAGGCCAATCGCTTGATCATCATGGCGAAGGCCAACGAACAAGGTTGTCGTGGCGCTTAGCTCTTGGGCGATATCGGCGGAAGCGACGGTGCGTTTGCCCATGCTTTGATTGTCGAGCTGTTCAAATTTGGCATCGACTTTGGTGCTTTCGCCTAGCGGTGTGTTGAGGGCAATGCCCCAGCGCTGGGTTTGACCTTGGGTTAACTGCCCATTGCCGCTGAAGCCTTCGTCGAACCCCTCGAAGAAAGCTGAAGCCTTTCCTCGATCGCCAGTTTTGCCTTGCATTTCAGCAAAATCGAGCGCCACTTCGCCGCGCACGGCTTGGGCCTTCACGCCCACTAAGGCCGCTGCTACGCGATCCGTGAATTGCAAACCGCCATCAACCGAGTTGGACTGGTTGAAGCCCGGGCCTTCGGACTGCGCCACTTCAGCTTTTACATAAGTACCCGCGTGAAGACGAAGCGTTGCGTCAGCTGCCAAAAGCGTTTGATCAGCGGCATCGGTGGTTTCGCGTTGCGCGGTGACGCCGACGCGGAGCTTGTCTCCCAACCAGCCTGCCGCTCTGCCGCCGACCGTATAGCCACTGACATCACCAACCGCTGGCGAATATTCATAGCGAGCGACCAGCACTGGCACGTCGCCAGGAGATGATCCTTGGCGAACCAAGCTGCCATCGCTGGCAGTGGAGGAGAGAGGGCGCAGCAAAACGACACGACCTTGGAAATAATCAATGTCATAATCTTCTTGCGGACGAAGATCCGTTCGCGAAATGACAAGGCCCGTATCCCGATCCCGAACTTCAACGCTTAAGCGCTCGGAACCCACTGTGATGTCGCGGCGCTTCAAGAAGTAGAGCGATCCGCCGGTCCCGCGGAATTCATCGCGACCCGGAATCGTGCCTGGATCAGACGCGAAGGCGGTCAGTTGCAGCTTGCTTTCGCCAAAGCTGGTTGTACCCATGCTCTTATGATCAACGATGGCACCGAAGACGCCTCGGTTGAGTTGAGCCAATTCGCTTTGCTGAATATCGGCAATGAAATTGCCAACCAACAAGCTGGACTTATCCTTTTCCACTTTCAGATAGAAGCGGCCTTGCGTCGGCGCATCTTCGACCAGCGTGGAATCGTCGCCATAGGTCGTATAATATTGGTTGCTGTCCATCCGGCGCAGCAATTGGCGCGGGTCTTTCCGGTCGATATTGCTGAAAATATCAGACAGAAGCGTCTCGCCAGTATCCAGCGCGCCAGTGATCTTCACGCCGCTGCGCAAAACGCCCTTGGCATAAAAGGCCGCGCGCGAGCTGATATGATCGCCATTGGTCAAAGGATCGCCACTGACTTCAACGGCTGCGCCTTTGCCATTATTGGAAACAAAGGTCAGATCGCCTTGCCCAACGATGAACCAATCATCCTTGTCCTGTTCAACATCGCGAACGGCTGTAAAGCGGGCTTCCTTCTCGGTGCCTGCCGTCACAGATACTTGCCGCTTGTCGCGAGAAACGAGCTGTTGGCTTACAAAGCTGCCATCGGCCTGAACTGGAATGGCTTGGCCTTCAACGCGGATCAGCTCATCATTGGCAGCCGCATTGCCCGTTACCGTCACTGTGATCGCTTTGGACATCGGGATTGAACGAATGGCCGCTTCATCACGTGTGCCAAAGAGCGGGCGTGAAGGCGGAGTTGGATCGCCGAACGGCTCATTCAATAGAGTGAGTTCTTCAGGCCGTGTTTCATCATATTGGCCTTCATCGTCATAGACGCGGTAGACATAGAAAAGCGCATCCTCTTCAATATCCGCTGGGCTCCACCGTGCAACGCCGTCCTTGTTGGCGGAGACAATGGCCAGAGGCTTGCTGTCTTTCGACTTGCCTTGCGCAAAAATCCGCACTTCGCCTTTGCTGATGAAGCTTGGATAATTGTTATAACTGACGAAGGTCGCCGTTTCACCGCGAACGACTGTGCGTTCGCTTTCGACCATACCAACCGCCAAAACTGGTTCAGCACGGATACGGTCCGTGCGGACTTTGACGGAGTAGGGGGAAGGCGTTGCGGGATGATCGACGGGATCAACGCTGATCTGAAGGCCATCGCTTCCGCCCATGATAACGGTTTGTGCCGTTTCATCGGCGCGCTCAGTCACATCGATCTTGTCTGGCGTCGGCGCAGCAGTTTGCCACTGATCACGACCCATTTTGGCCATTTGCTCGCGGCCGCAAGGGCTGAGCAGGCCAATCATGATATCTTTGCAATCAGCCGGGACCAGCTGCGCATTGGAGAAATGGCCTGTGCTATCGGTCGGAACGAGTTGATCAGAAATCCGCACCATTGCCTCTGGCGCTGAAGTGCCGTGGATTAAGAGCGAAACTGCATCGGCGAGCGGAATCTGCCGTTCGGTCGCTGAATCGACCACGCCAAAACCCGCGTGGCTGGCATCCTCAGCGCCCAAAACATGCGCTGCGGATACAAGGCTGAGCGGCCTCAAGCCCGTTTCGTCATAGCGACCCTGATCATCATAAACACGATAGGCATAGACCATATCGTCATTGGCATAATTGGTTGGCGTCCAGTTCATTACGCCGTTCCGGTCCGCCATGACAATGGCATGCGGCGGTGCGCCAGCAGGCGCATTTGCGGCAAACACGCGCAGCTCGGCTTGTTTGATGAAGCTTGGATAGTTGGTGAAGCCCAAGAAAGTCGCAGGAGCGCCTCGTTGGATGGTCTTTTCAGCACCGACCAAGCCGACCGACAAGATTGGCGCTGCAGCGCGCGGTTGGATGTGGATCGTCAGATCCTCAAGCCCCACAGCTGCCGTAGCCGTCAATGGCGTTGCAGAGACTTTCTGCTCAGCTAGACCTGCAGCTGTTGCAAGCGTCGAATATCCGCCAAAGCCGATATCAGCCGATGCAACAGCAGGTGTGGCGAAGCCCAAGGCCACCAGTGTGGAAGCGCCTGCCAGCAAAAGCGTGTTGCGCTTTTTCATGCTGTTTTGTGCCGACGCGGAGAGAGGAGAGGTGTTGATCATCAGTCTTACTCCCGGCCGGCGGCAGTGGCCGCGCGAACCATATTGGCTTCGATTACAGGGGGTGGCCCGTCCCAATTGCTCTTGAAGATCTGAACGATCTGCTCCCGAAGGGCAGAAAGCCGAGCTTCAATCACTGCGTCAGTCTCCGCTGGGCTGGCTGCATAGTTCAGCTGGATCACAAGCTTTTGGGCCTTGATCTTGGTCAGCTGAGCAAGCTCACCTACCATCGCTGGCTTCAGGTCTGCGCTGTTGCCTGCGAAAGCCCGTGCGTCGATGGCGATGTTGACTAAGCGTGCCCGCTGCACCCCAAAGTTCAGCTCACTAATCTTACCGCGAGTGAGGCGGATCGACTTTGGGTTGTCTGACGTTGGAGCATAGCCCGCAGGGATGGTCCGGGTATCGAGCTTCAAGACGAAGTTCGATCCGATCTGACCATTGGGCACAGCCGCACACGTGATGTGGTAGCGACCATATTCGTCGGCTGTGATCAGCTGACCATTGACAGTGGCTACGCGTGCCGCAGGAATGCCGGGTTCACCTTCATCCTGATAGCCATCGCCATCAAGATCATCAAAGACCTTACCGATGACTTCCGCACAATCGAAGATTGCGCTTGGGACAATCGAGACAACAGCTTGGGCGCGGTTGGAAATGTCACCACCGGTCAGCGGGTTGCGTGCAACCGCCGTGTTGATGCGATCTCCTTCGGTCACGCCCGCACCGATGACGGCCACGATCTGATAGGTAGCCGTGGCATTGCCTGTCAACCGCTGACCCGTCCAGCGGAGTTCCCGATCCGTTACGGCAGGTTCTTGAGCCAAGCCTTCGACACGCGCCGAACCAGGCACATATTTGAAGCCAGGGGGCAAGATGTCGACGACTGTCACGGAGGCCCGTGCTGCCGCTTCTGTGTTGCGGACAGTGATCGTGTAAGGAACCAGATC
>DLOX01000088.1 GCA_002478575.1 Sphingomonadales bacterium UBA7473
TCGAAGGGAACGCAATAAGCCTCTCCAAGGCCGGAAACGCCGGTATCGGTCGTGATCTTCACAAAGACAAAATAACGCCCGCCAAAGTGGGGCGGGGGATTGCCGACAACAAAGGTCTCTATGTCGGTTAGCTTCATGCTGTTCGGAACCCGCTGATTGACTTAATCTCGAGGAAATCACGGACGCCAAACTCGCCATATTCACGGCCATTGCCGGACTGCTTGTAACCGCCAAAGGGCGCCATATAATCTTGGCTGGTCCCATTGATGCTTACGCCACCTGCACGCATCAGCCGCGAAACGCGCCGCGCCCGCGCCAGATCGCCGGTTTGGACATAAGCATAGAGACCATAAGGCGTGTCATTCGCAATCGCGATCGCCTCGGCTTCATTTTTGAATGGGATAAGCACCAGAACCGGACCAAACACTTCTTCCTGCGCGATCTGCATCTTATTGTGGACGCCAGCGAAGACGGTGGGCTTCACATAATAACCGCGATCAAAACCGTCTGCTCGCCCGGTGCCGCCCGCAACCAGTTTTGCACCTTCGTCAATGCCGACCTGGATCAAGCCTTGGATCTTGTCATAATGGGCTTTGCTGACAACCGGGCCATAGTGCGCGCCCTTTTCCTTGGGGTCGCCAAGCTTGGCTTCTTTCGCCACACGCGCCGCAATCGCAACGGCTTCATCATAGACAGACTCTTCAATCAACATCCGCGTTGGTGCGTTGCAGGATTGGCCTGTGTTTCCAAAGCAATGCAGCACACCCCGCGTCACTGCTGCCTCCAAATCGGAATCTGCGAACACAATATTGGCCGATTTGCCACCCAGCTCCTGCGCGACGCGTTTGACTGTGTCGGCGGCATTTTTTGCAATCTGGACTCCAGCCCGCGTCGATCCCGTGAAGGAAATCATATCAACTTCAGGATGCGTGGTTAGCGCATCGCCGACCGAAGCGCCCGTCCCGTGGATCATGTTGAACACGCCCATAGGGAAGCCTGCTTCTTCGACCATCTCAGCGAATAGCTGAGCAGACAGCGGCGCAATTTCGCTTGGTTTTAAGACCATCGTACAACCGGTGATCAGCGCGGGGCCGACTTTACAGACGATCTGGTTGATCGGCCAATTCCAAGGCGTGATGAGAACGCAGACACCGATAGGTTCATGCACGACAACCCCATCGACGCCGACATCATATTCCCACGTCATTTCGCGCACGGCTTTGATCGTCGCGCGCAAATGACCGGGGCCGCTTTCTGCCTGTGCGTCAAAGGAAAGGTCGTACGGTGCTCCCATCTCAGTGGAGATGGCTTCCACCATTTCGTCATAACGACGTTCGAAGACCGCGATCAGTTTTTCAACCAGTGCAATACGCTCTTCAAGCGACGTGGCCGCGTAGCCATCAAAAGCTGCTCGCGCAGCGCCGACAGCGTCCTCAACATCATCTGCCCCACAAATGGCAACCGTCGCGCAGACTTCCTCCGTCGCGGGATTGATGGCATCGACAGTCGCGGTCGACGTTGCAGGCAAAACCCACGCGCCATTGATGTAAGACTTGAGCGGGCTATCAAACATATCCAATGGCTCTCTTTTGATCTTCGACGATATATTTTTCAGCGCGCCAGTAATGCCAAGCCGCCCAAAGGCCAGTTGGCGCAAGGATGAGCTGAGCCAAGCGCAGAGACTCAGCATCCGCACCGTTTGGCCCAGCAAAAAAGTCACTCAACCCGCCCACAATAGCTGGGGCGATGATCAGATTGAGCACGTTCGCGACCAGCAGCGAAATGGCGACAGCCATTGCCCGCATTTTTGGCGCTGCGAGATTCTGGCAAAGCGCAAAGGCCGGGCCGATGTAGAAATAGATTGCAGGGATGAAGAGCCACCACATGACGGTCGCGACGTTCAGGTCATAAGTATAATAAGCCAAGAAAGACGGGACCGTTGCAATTGCTGTGACCACCGCAAGCAGCCGCGCAATCTTACGCGGGTCTGTATAGGCTGGTCGCGCAACGACATAGGCCGTGATCAAAGACGCGCCGATGCCGCCGACCAAGTAGATGAGCCCCAGCAAGCTCCCCGCCTCGCCTTCATCCAAACCATAAGAGCGTTGCAGGAAGAGCGGCGTAAACCACATCAGGCCCCAGCCCCAGAATGCGGAAAGGCCACTGGCCCACATCGCGTGCACAGCGGATTTCTGGGACCAAAGAAACTTCAACGTCTCCATGATAGTTGGCGTGCTTTCATCCGCAACAACATCAAGGCGACCGCGCTTCGGCTCCTTGATGGTCAGCATGATGATGCCCGCCAAAATGATACCGGGGATGCCAAGGACCAGGAAAGCCGAACGCCAGCCATAGGAAGTTGAGACATATCCAGCGAGGTCCGAACCCAGCCAGGCGCCAATTGGAGCGCCCAAGGCAAAGACCGTCATCGCCATAGACCGGCGGTCAGCGGGGAAATAGTCTGCCAAGATCGAGTTGCAGGCCGGCGTGCCGCCAGCCTCTCCAATGCCCACTCCAACGCGCGCCAACAGCAGATCCCAATAGCCCCGGGTAAAACCGGTCAAAGCCGTCATCAGCGACCAAGCCGCGACGGAGGCCGCAAGCAGATTCCGGCGATTGGTGCGGTCGCACAGCCATGACAAAGGTATGCCCATCAACACATAGAAAAGCGCAAGCGGGATACCGAGCGATGCCGCCCCGGAATCTGACAAGTTCAGCTCTTTACTGATCGGCCCAAGAAGTGTGGAGAGCACATAGCGATCCGCAATGCTGATGGCATAAACCAGCATCATGATGATCAGTACATACCAGCGCTGCCCCAGTGTTGCGACGCTATCTGCTTGGATCGGTGCCTTGCTTGCCATCTTATCCCCTCCCTAACGTGAGACCAATTCTGGCCCCAACACTGTGCGCAATGGATCGAGATAGGAAGAGTAATTCTCCCACTGATCCAACCCACTTTTGAATATCGGCTGCCGCACTTGCTCTGAACTTGCCGTGCGGACAGCGCGCTCGGTTTCGTGAAAGTTGAGGCACGCTTCCTCGAACGGCAGCTCACAATGATCAAGCAAGCGGCGGACTTGGGTTTCGAGGTCCGCCACAACATCTTCATAGCGAACACGCAGGATCTTGCCCGGCAACACTTTGCCCCAATGATCCATCAGCCGGATGTAGTCGCTGTAATAATGCCCGACTTCTTCAAGCCCGTAGGTAAACTCTTGGCCCTCCGCGAACAGCTGTTTGAAGCCAGCAAAGCAGCAACCCATCGCCCCGCGTCGTGCATCGATAATCTTGGCATTGGGCAGGATCAGATGGATCAGGCCGATATGCCGGAAATTGTTGGGCATTTTATCAATGAAGAATGGCGTGCCTTCCTTCCGATGGATCATCGTGTCGCGAATGAAGGCTTCGCCAAATTCGGCGAGCTCCTCACGAGTCAATTCGCCAAGGTTGGCTGGATATTCGGGCTCTTCATCCACGCGCAGACGTCCACTCAGCCGGTGCGCCAAGGACAAGATGTTGGGAAGCTCTAACGTCCCTTCCACTTGGCTGTGCGAGGCGAGTATCTGTTCGAGCAAAGTCGATCCGGCGCGCGGAAGGCCAAGGATGAAGATCGGATCCTTTACGGGATGGCCCGATCCAGCCTTGTCCGCAAATAATGAAGACGTGCAATGTTCGATCTGGCGATCAATCTCAGCAGTGATCCTACGCCAGTCATAACCCACCTCTTCGCGCTTCAGACGGTTGCCGCGCTCATAATAGGCAAAGGACTCGCCAAAGTGCCCATGATCCTCAAGCGCCTTACCAAGCGCGAAGCAGAGATGGTAGCGATCGACGAGCTGCGTCGTGGGTGCCGCTTCACGCTCACGCATCGCAGCGATTTGTGCATCGTCAAATTTATAGGTTTTGAGGTTCGCGAGGCTCCAATAAGCGTCGCCGAAATCGGGCTTTACACGGTAGGCTTGGGTATAGGCCTCTATCGCTTCGGGCTGATTGCCCACCGTCTTGAGTGCATGTCCGATCGACAAATGGAGCGTCGGGTTATCTGGCATTCGCTTCGCATGCTCCCGATAGATCGAGAGCGCTTCATCAAATTCACCAATGGCGAGGCTTTGATTGGCATAGAGCAGCTCGAACTGAGGCTTATCAGGAGCTTTGCTGCGCAGCGCCTTGGCCTGTTCCAGCGCGACACCATATTTTTGGCGCTTGTGGAGCAGATTGACATAATCAAAGTGCGCGTTGGTATTATCCGGTTCGAGAACCATGCAGGTCTCGAGCAGAAACTCGGCATCTTCGTATGAGTTGAACTTGACGCCAATGTCGGCAAGCAACCGCATACCTTCGATATGGCGGTTATTCTTTTGCAAAAAGGCCCGGCACAGATTTTCGGCCTTTGCGATCCGATGCTCATGTATGAGGCTCACTACGGACTGAAGCTCAGGAGGCAGGCTTTCGAGATAAGCACATTGCATCCGGGCGAACTCGGCGGCTTCATTGCGCCCAGCCGCACTGTGAAGTTCCACAAGCATACGCCAGCTGGCGAGTAATCCTGCATTATAGGTGACAGCCGCTTGATAAGCTGCCAGCGCCTCATCCCCACGCCCAAGAGCGCGCAGAGCATGACCGCGCTCTTGATGGGCACGACCAAAGCCCGCATCAATTTCAATCAGTCGGTCGATTGTTGCTAGGCCATCGAGCGGACGGCGAGCGTAGCGCTGGATCGCGGCGAGCAAGTAAAGCGCATCACGATGATCTGGGTTGACCCTTAAGGCATCAGCGCAAATCTGTTCAGCCTCGGCCAACTGTCCCCTTTGCAAGGCCGCCTTCGCGCGCTCGACCAGAGAGTCGACGTTTTCGGGAGAAACTGTATCGGCCAATATTTCGCTGCTCTTTATCGACATGGGGTCAATCTGATCGGTTTCGCAACATTATCCAACCTCAATCTGCAACTCCTGAAACACTAAGGGCAGCGCAGTGAAGCGCTGCCCTTAGCTCATTTAAGAAAGGGCTGCCTCGAACGAGAGGCAGTTCCCACTACATCTTGTAAGACACACGCAGACCAAAGGTGCGTGGCCGCGATGTTGTCACACGAACTTCGCCGTCATTCGCACTGGTGAACAGCTGAGGCCGTTTGTCAGTCAGATTGTCGACATAGAAGGTTGCGGTCCACTCATCTTTGCTAAACCCGAGGGACGCTTCCATCGTGCTGTAACCAGGTTGAGTGAAAGACTGACGCTGTGGCTGGATCACGCCGCCCGCTGGCACCGTCACGCCGTTGATGACCGAGGTCTGACCGCACACTGCATAAGGCGCCCGGCATCCAGTGTAGAGGATGCTGGTATTGTCGACGGAGGACGTGATTGTCTTCCCAACCCGATGGAAACCGATCTGAGCGAATGGCTTCAAACCTGAGTCCATTTCCCACTCATAGCGGAACCGGATGTTGCCTTGGAACTTGGGGCTCAGCGCAAGTGGGCTGCCAATTGGAACAAGCGCGCCTTGTGCACAAAGGAGCGTCGCGATTGCGTTGGTCGTGCAACCCTTCAACTCTGAGTCATTGTAAGAGAAGCCCGCACCAATCGTAAGCTCTTTGGTTGGCCGAGCATTAATGTCGCCTTCAAAGCCCTTGATCCGAGCATTGGCCAAGTTGCTTACAAATGTCTGGTTGGAAATATTCTGATTGAATGAGGCAATCTGAATTTCTTTCCAATCAATGATGTAGGCCGCAAGGTTAAGCTGCAGCTTACGGTCAAACAACCCTAGTTTTGCGCCAATTTCATAGTTGGTCACATCATCAGGAGCATAAGCCCGGTTAGCCGCGCAAGCGGCAGAGAGCCCTGGCCGTGCAGCCACCGCAGCGTTACAGCCCTTCCGGTTGAAACCGCCTGGGCGGAAGCCTTCGGAATAAGTGACATAGACCAGCGAGGTTGGATTGATCTTGTAGGTCAAGTTGCCTTTGAAGATCACCCCTTTGTACGTCGCAGGGCTGATGCCAGCCAAGTTGGTCGACAACACAGCGCTTGGTGCGAGCGAAGTCGGCGCAACTGCACGTGGCGTGTAGTTACAGGTCGTCAATCCCGAAGGTGCCGTGTTGACGGAGCTACAAACATCACGGACCGAGCCCGTGAAGCTGGTGCTTGACCCGCCCTCCATCGACGCCTTTTCGTTGTAGTAACGTGCGCCGCCAGTGATCGTCAGCTTCTCTGGAATGATATCAAACGATGCTTCACCATAGACAGCGATCTGGCGGTCACGACGGAAGATCGTGTTAACGAAGCCTGCACCTGGAAGGGCGCCAACATTCAGAACATTCACACTTGGGTGTGGAGCCAAATTATAGTTGAAGCCAGCTGCTGGCAGCACGTAGTTCCATTGCGTCACGTCAAAGATCTTGTTGAGATCGTAAAACGCACCGAACGTTCCACGAAGCCGCTTTTCGGCGGATGTGGTGACGCGGAACTCATGGGTCCAACGCGTGTTGCGGTTGTTGACCTTATAGCTGTTTGCTGGAGCGTAGCAGGTCTGCCCCTGCGCAGCTGAAGTCGCATAGCCTGAATAATATACGCCGCGATCACAATTGTAGAAGGGCATATAAAGGCCAATGCTGGCATATTTGGCATAATCTGCCTGCTGCACAGCGCGGTGGTCCTGATATGATGATGTCAGAATCAAATCCAACGCACCAAGCCGCCCGTTCAGGGTCAGCGAGGACAAGCTGATCGTGTCACGCAACGTGTTCGGGCTATATTGCTGAACCTGCAAATCACCAACGCTGGGCGTATAGTCAAACACACCATCGGTTTCGAGCTCTTGATAAAGCGTCATGGCCTCAAGCGACCAATCTTCATTCATCTGAAAACCAATGGTTGCACGACCGCCGTTATATTGCGCATCGTTGTAGTTTTTCTCGACCAAATTGGTGTTGGTGATCGATTGGCGGATCGGAACACGGAAACCACCGGTTGTGCCAGTTGCGGTTGCAACGCAGTTGGCGACGCCGACACAGGATTGAATCGCCTGCTCAACGAGCAGCGGGTTACCTGTTGGCAAGCGGCCCGGACCGCCTGGGTTCCAAGGCATTTGATAGGTGCCAAGGACATTGTCGATATAGCCGCCCTGCTTGCTGCTGTAGGCCGCAAGACGAACCGCTAGCTTTTCCTTCACGATGGGGATGTTGACAAAGCCATCAACGCTGAAGCTTCCATCGCCACTTTTCGTAGAGGCAGCGCCAGCATTGAAACCGGCTTTAAAGTCAGTGAAATTAGGCTTCGCTGTGATGTAGCGGATGGCACCGCCCATCGCGCTTGCACCAAACAAGGTGCCCTGCGGACCAGCCAAGACTTCGATCCGCTCCAAGTCGACAGGATAAAAGTCGAGGTTACGGCCGGGCGTCGAAGCCGGAGCATCGTTCAAATAAAGCGCGACGTTTGGCTGAACACCAGCCACGCCCAAAATCTGCGCGCCTGGTGTGTCTGTTGAAAGGCCACGAATATAGATGGAAGAAATGCCCGGGCCGCGCGATGCAGTCCGCACATTCGGGAGATACTCAACCAGATCTTCAAAGTTGGCCACGTTGAGTTGACCGAGAGATTCCCCGCTTACCGCTTGAATAGCAAGAGGGATGCGGTTCAGCGATTCTTCGCGGCGAGTTGCCGTAACAACGATGTCAACAAGACCGCCATCATCCGTGGATGCTTCAGCCTCTTGTGCAAATGTCGGTGCGACACCCGCACCAAGCGACGCCAGCACAAATGCGGCAGCCGATAATTTCAGCCTTGTTCTCAACGATTTTCTCCCCTTTTTTTCCATCCACGCGAGTCAGAGTTCACTTCCTGATACGCAGAATGGTTTCCCAACGAAACCTGTCTTTTGAGCCACTGAGCGGCAAATGAGCAATTTTTATACACCGGTAAATTTATTTGCACAGCCGATAACAACTTCTACATCCTGAAATTAAATGGCCTAATGTAAGGCAAGCGCCTTGGAATGTGCGGGGTGCTCCGGCTAGGCGCTTCACCTCAGAAACCAAGCCAATTGAAACAAAGTGGGGAGCTTCGATGACGAAAAGAGCTGATTTTGTGCTGCTGATCGCGAGTGAAGACCGAAAGGGCATTGTGGCGGCGGTTGCGAATTCAATCGTGAGCCAAGACTGCAATATCATCGAAAGCGCCCAGTTTGGCGATGACAGCACCCATCGCTTCTTCATGCGCGTCGCGATCAGTGGTCCAGAAGGGATGACAACTGAGCACTTTACAGAGGCGTTTAACCCCGTGGCAACAGCGTTTAGGCTCGATTGGCAAATTCATGATCTGCGCAAGAAGTTGCGCGTCATGATCATGGTCAGCCAAGGCGGGCATTGCCTGAATGATTTGCTTTACCGCACGTCGACCAATCGGCTCCCGATGGATGTCACCAGCATTGTTTCGAACCACCTGACTTGGCAGCGACGGGCAGAGCATGAAGGTATCCCCTTCCACCACATGCCAATCACTCCTGAGAATAAGCTAGAGCAAGAAGCAAAAATGCTGGCGATGGTCGAGGAGCAGAAGGTCGATCTGATCATTCTCGCGCGCTATATGCAGGTACTCTCCGATCAGCTTTGCCGGAAACTGGATGGTCGTGTGATCAATATCCATCATAGCTTCTTACCCGGCTTCAAGGGCGCGAAGCCTTATCACCGCGCCTATGATCGCGGCGTGAAGATGGTTGGCGCCACTGCCCACTATGTCACTGCAGATCTCGATGAAGGGCCAATCATCACGCAGGATGTGTCGATTGTTGATCATTCTGACACGGTCGAAGATTTGATCGCGCAAGGGCAAGATACCGAAAGCCGCGTCTTGGCTCGTGCAGTGAAGCTTCACATTGAACATCGCGTGATGCGGAATGGCAACCGTACCGTTGTGTTCAAATAGGCTATAACAGTGTCACGCGAAGCGGAATTGTTGGCAGCTCTGGATGAACATGGAATGGCCTGGCAGCTCCATGAACATGAAGCCGTTTTCACTGTCGAAGCCAGCGCTCAGCTTCACGTCGATATCGCTGGCGAGCATACAAAAAATCTCTTTCTGAAGGACGCGGCGGGCCAATTTTGGCTGGTCACAGTGCCGCATGATGCTCGGGTCGACTTAAAGGCCCTTCCTGCAAGCATTGGATCAAAGAAAGTCAGCTTTGGCAAAGCCGAGGATATGGAACGGCTGCTTGGCATCTCGCCTGGTTCCGTGACGCCTCTCGCGGCCTTCAACGACAGCGAAGGACAAGCGAAAGTTGTTCTAGACGCAAAATTGGCAAGTGCGGCTTGCGTGAACATCCATCCGCTTCGCAACACTGCCACCCTTGGCCTCAGCGGTTCAGATCTTTGCGCATTTCTATCCGCACATGGTCACCAGCCCCTAATCGTTGAAGTCCCGAGCATCTCATGATTGACCGCACCATAGACCCTGCCATGATTGGCACTGAACATTCAATCGATTGGTAAGAAGGAACCATATCCCATGAAGACCCGCGCCGCCGT
>DLOX01000005.1:0-179 GCA_002478575.1 Sphingomonadales bacterium UBA7473
CTGCCCGCCCGGCCGCAATCACATTGGTTTTGGACGCTGCGCGCATCAGGCCAATTTCATATTCGGTTTTGACGAGGCGGATTGCCTTTACCGCATCGATCGCATTGGCCAATTGCGCGGCGGGCGTGGATAAGCTGAGCTGCGCTTGGGCCTCCGCGGAGTCAAAGCCGAGGCGGCCG
>DLOX01000005.1:227-22348 GCA_002478575.1 Sphingomonadales bacterium UBA7473
CGGACAGAACACCCATTTGAGACAGGGCTCTGAACAGGGCTGACGTCGTGGTTGGGAAATATGGCTTTGCCGCTTCGGTTTTCGTCCTGCGTTTAATCTCGCGGGCCGATAGCTGTGCGTCGGGAGAATCCGCAAAGAAGAAAGCTGCTGATGCGGCATCGCCATAAGGCGTCGTCACCAGCCTCGGCTCGACGCCTGCTGCCAAGCCTGTGTCGGCGACGGTGTAATAATATGGGAACTGCGGCAAAACAAAAATGATCGGCGCAGCCGAGTCTGCGGGGAGGATCGCAAAGCTGGCGTCGTTGAGGCCAAGGCGAGGCATGAAAGGCCAGCGCCCCGTAGTGTAGAAGATATTCTCAGGCCGGCCGAGTATCACTGCATCAAATCCTGTTTGCTTCAAGATGAAGCGCGCGCGGTCACGATCGATTCCCGGGTTCTTCGGCAAAGGCGCTTTGTTTGCTGTGGGTCCAGCAAGAGAAGGCGTTGCGGTTGCCAGTCCGCTGACCGCACTCGCCGTGATGAAGGTTCTTCGGTCCATGGCTTTTAAGTCCGTGTTCGGTTGGTTGGTGGCCTCAGTTGCCAAACTTTGGATAGCGACCCAGCGCCAACAAACTTAGCGCAGCGGCCGGAATGGCAATGGCCGAAATCAGCAAGATCGATTGATAAGATCCTTCCAGATCATAGGCGCGGCCAAAAAGCGGTGGGGCGATTGCAGCCCCGATAAACAGCGCCACATAAAGTATGCCGTAGATTTTGCCGAAAGACTTTAGCCCGAAATAGGCGCTGGCCAAATAGGCGACGATGTCAAACTCGGCCCCGGCGGCAAAGCCGATCAGCAAGATGGCAATGGCAGCGTTGGTTTCGGTAATCTCTCCCAGCAGAATGAGGCAAGCAATCGCGGGGCAAGCAAGCGTGATTGCGGCAATCGCGGGTGCCCAAAATCGATCGAGCATCGCACCCATGATTAATCGCCCGGCGATAATCGCGACACCAGCTAGCCCCACAAGGCGGCTAGCATCGGCCAAGGATATGCCGGCCGATTGCATCATTGGGATCATGTTTGAGATGAGTCCTGATACGCCGAAAGATATGATGAAGAAGGAAATGGCAATGATGTACAGCCCGAAATTCTTGAGAGCCTCCGACAGCGTTGCGCCTTGGTTGGATGCATCTGCGGCGACCGCTGCACTTGGCTGCGCAGATTTCTCAGGGGCATTCTTCAACAAGAATGTTGCCAAGGGCAGTGACACGCAAAGGACAAGCAATGCGAGAAAGAGATAGCCTGCTTTCCATCCGAAGTTGCCGATGATGTGGCTCGCCAAAGCTGGCCCGAATATCGCGAAAGCGCCGCTTCCCGCCAGCACAATTCCAAACGCCAATCCACGATTGACCTTGAAATTATGCCCAACAATATGCGTCCAGATGACGGGGCCTGTGCCTTGGCCAACAATCGCCATTAACGCCCAAGCCGCATAAAAGGCGTAAAGCCCTGCTTCAGCCGCTGGCCCCAAAGCAGCGAACGCTGCTCCAAAGGCTGCAATGCTGAACAAGGCGACGGGCTTTGCTCCATAACGGTCGCACAGGTGCCCGACAAAGGGGCCGAAAAATGTGCCGACCATGATGAATGTGAAGGCCGTTTGATATTGCTGCATTGACCAGCCCGTCGCCTCGATGACGGGATTGGCAAAGATGCCCAGCGTATAAAAGGGTATGGCAGAAATGCCGAGCATCATTCCCGCAAAGCAAGCGATCAGCAGTCCGGCATGCGTTCTAATCTCTGCAAAGCGGCCTAACGATGTCATTTGCCCTGTCTCAATCTGATCAAAATCCACTTCATGGCGAAGCATCGCTATGAAGGACTGCATCCTACAGCCAAGGTCAATCAATTATCCGAACGGCGGACAAAAATCAGAGCTTGGCCAACGCGGCCAAAAACTGCCACATGGGGATGATATGTCTGGACAACCGAATCCATCAAACCCCAATGCTGAGCTCCGTAACGGTTCGCCTACAAGTGATCGCTTGATCGATCTTATTCTTGCCCATGAGTTTGATGACTTGCCTCCAGAGGCTGTCGCTGCCGCAAAAACCTTCATCGCCGATACTTTGGCCGTGGGTGTTGCAGGGTCAGGTCAGCCCAGTGCCGCGAAGATACTGTCTGCTCTGACGCAGCGGGGGGACTGCGGCATCCTTGGCAAGCCGGGGCAGAGCTTTTCGGAGCATGAAGCGGCTTTGCTCAATGGCTTTCAAATTCACTGTTTGGAATGGGATGGGCTTCACGAACATTCGGTGGTGATTGCGCTTTGCGTCACAACGGCCGCTTTGACGAGCGAAGTGCAGCGGCGCTCCAGAACCAATCCAATCACCGGCAAGCAGTTTATCAACGCCTTCATCACCGGCATTGAAACGGCGGTATGGTTTGGCTCTGCCGCAGCAACTGGCCCGCGCTTCTTCCGGCCTTCAACGGCGGGCCTGATGGGTGCAGCAATGGCTGTTGGGCGGACTCGGAGCTATTCAAAACCGCAAATGCTTGATCTTCTAGGTCTGGCCTATAGCCAAGTCGGTGGCACGATGCAGGCGCATTGGGAAGGCTCTGAGGCGCTCGCCATGCAAATTGGCTTTGCCGCGCGCGGGGCGTTGACGGCAGCTGATCTGGTGCAGGCCGGACTCACCGGGCCGCATAATGTGATTGATGGGAAGTTTGGCTATTTCTCGCTGATTGAAACCCCGAATTCGTTGGAAGATGTCTTTGGCCGCTGGGGTTCGCCTTGGAAAGTGACGGAGCTTGCGCACAAGCCTTTTCCGGCTGGGCGAGCCACCCAAGCCGCGCTGACAGCGATCATCGACATCAAGCAAGAAGCCGAGTTTGGCATGGATGATGTCGAGGCGCTGACGGTTCATGTGCCGCCGCTGATCAATTTGTTGGTTGGGCGTGCCTTCTATCCGGCGATGAGCGCGGAATATGCGCGGCTCTGCATGCAATTTGTGGCGCCTCAGATGATCCAGCATGGCTTGATCGATCCACGACGCTTTGTTTCGGAGGTCTTCAACAGTGCCGAAGCTAAGGCCCATGCCGCTCGTGTGCATGTCGTTCTTAATTACAATCCAGATCCCAACGCGCTGTCGCCGCAAACCATTGTTTTGAAGCTGAAAGACGGGCGTGTTTTTGAACGGCATGTCACCACGCCTCTGGGCTCGCCCGGCAATGAGCTGAGCCTAGAAGCGCAGATCCAAAAGGCACAATTTTGCTTTGAAATTGGGTGTTTAGATAAGTCTTCTGAACTGCTGTTTGAAACGGTGTCTCGGCTCGACCAGCTTGATGATGCTGCTCAGATTTTTCACATTGTCACTCGATAGGAAGCGACCCGCATGACACTCACCCGCGAACAAATGGTCACAACCACCATCACCAACTATTTTGAGAAGTTGAACGCTCATGATCTGGATGGCGTGATGCGCGGCATGACCGACGATTGCGAGATGCGCATCCCCAGCAGCAACTTCACCTATGTTGGTAAGGAGGCGCTGCGCATCCATTTGGCCGAGTTTCTGGAAACGTTTGAAACTGTCAATTTCCACAATTACACCATTTGTGCGGACACAGAAAGCAGAGGGGTTGGCCTTTATTTCGATGTGTTCCTGACCGCCTATGACGGCGAGCAAATCAATATGAACAATGCCAATTTCTTCGAACTGAACGAAGATGGCCTGATCACCGATATCCTGATCTTCGCTAGCGCCCCACTCAGTCGCGGGTTCGAAGCGGGCAGCAGCACTTAACTGAGAAAGACCTAAGAAAGGACATCCCATGGCAACTCCCCAAGAAATCAGAGATAATATGCCGCTGCTCGCGGCCAATGAAGGCGTTTGGGAAGGCTGGTATCGCTATTATGATGCGTTTACCGGCAAATTGATTGATGAGCATCGCTCTCGGTTGCTCTGCCGTATTCCGGAAGATGGAACGCCGTCAGGTTATCACCAAACCAATTATTATTATTGGGACGATGGCCGCATGGAAACGCGGGAATTTCCGGCCGACTATAAAGATGGCCGGATCTGGTGGGACAATGAGCTGATCAAGGGCTGGGCGGCCGAAATGAAGCCTGACGACAATCATCTTTCAACCTGCCTAAACTGGGTGCGCAAGGATGAGCCCGGCATCTATCTCTATGAGATGATCCAAGTCGACAAGATCATCAAAAACCGTGCCCGCACGTGGCAATGGTTCCGCGATGGCATTTGCTATCAGCGCACGATCATCGATGAGAAGTTCATCACATCCGATTGGCAAAATTGGACGGACCTTACTCCACCAAAGAACTGATGGGTCTGGGCTGAGGCTCCGGTGGAGCCTCGCCCCCACGCCGTTTAATACCACGGATCAACAGGTTGGGGAGCTTGCTATTGTCCCAACCAAGCGCCTTGGGTGGCGTTTCTCCCGTTCGCAAGACAACCAAATTTTGCGATGGCACCATGTAAATCACTTGGTTGCTGTTGCCATCGAACAGGTAAAGGTCCTTCGCGGCGTATGGCTCTGAATGGAGCACGCGGCCGAACGCGATCGAGGGATGGGCGAACCCGCGCTGTTCCAAATAGGGACCTGCCACCCAGACGCCTAAGCCATAGTGCGGGTTTTCAGCAGTTGGTGTCCGCATCGCTGTGACAAAATCTTTGGGAAGAAGTGCTTTGCCGCCCCATCTGCCATCGTTCATCAGCAGCACCGCCATCCGCAGCCAGCTTTGCGCTGGGAGCATCAAACAACAACCCGCATGCGCCATGCCGCCTGGGCGATTGATCCAAACGCTTCCGCCTGCCGCGCCAATCGGCTTTAACAGGGCTTCGGACAGAAAGGCACTGTATCGCTTTCCCGTGGCACGCTCGATCACAGGTGCGATCAATTCCGATGTAGCGTTGGAATAATCATAACGCGTGCCGGGATCATTGGTCAGGGGATAGTCGCGGATGATGATTTCATCATGGCGGGGGTGAAGATAGGCGCGGTTCAAAATGTCATCAGGCCGAGTGGCTGGACTCTGCATGAGAAAGCCAGTGCGCATATCGAGCAGATGGCGGATCTTCATCTTCTCGCGCTTGGCATCACCTTTCCATTCAGTGATGAAATCAGCGACTGGCTGGTCGAGAGATTTTATATAGCCGAGTTGAATTGCACGGCCGACAAGCAAAGCCGTGACTGGTTTGGCAAGCGACTTTGAGATGATGGGCTTTGTTGCATCATAGCCGTTGAAATAATGCTCTGCCTCAATCTGTCCTTTGCGCCAGACGATGAACGCTGAGCTTTTGCGCTCCTCGGCATAAGCTTTCGCTTCACCCAGCGCTTCAGCCGCAATGGTAGGCTTCTTCGCTTTGGGCAGTGATTTCATCTGCGCGCCGGGAACGGGTTCGACTGGATCATAAGCCTCAAGGCCGCGCCCCGCTGTGTTGCTGATCTCGCCAAAACGCTTGAGGTAAAGCTCTTCTTCCTCAGGGGAAAAGCTCTGCATTTGGGCAAATGCGGCAAAAGGATGCTGGGCGACAAGCGTCGCAGCCAGCATCCAAGCCTTCAAACAGATGTTGCGCATCCTAGCGGATCGGCTTTGCCTGCGGAATCTTGCCATCGGCGGGCAGTGGTGCTGGCTTTTGTTCTCGCGCATACCATTCGAGCGACGACAAAGATGGCTCTTCCCACTTATCCGGTGCTTCCAGATATTTAGGATGGTTCTTTTCCACATATTTGAGGATTCGTGGATCAACCAAATCCAACGTGTCGGCTGCTCCCATGAAGCATGTGTAAACGCAGTGGCCTGGTGAACCGCCCATCAACATCCAAGGGAGCCAAGGCGTGATGCGGTTCCACGTTCCGCGCGAATTGACAGAGGTCAGCCGCTTATTCTGCATTTCTTCCCAATCAAGTTGATAGAGGAACATTTCAGAGACCTGATTGAACCGCCCACTGCTTTCGCGTGGCCATTTGTCGGGCTGCAGGGCCGAGGGATAGAAGAGGTTGATTCTGCTCGCCAAGTTGAGCGACGAGCCGCGCCTCGTCCAATCCATTAGGAAGGGAATCTTCGGCGGCGCTTCGGTGTTCAAGCCGCCATAGCGCGGCGGAGCATAGAAAAAGTCTGTGATCGTGTGATTGAAAGGATCGTTGAGGATCGGCACCACCCGGACCTTTTCGTCAAGGTAAGGGTTGAGCCACTCCTCCATGACTTCGCCGGTCTTCAGATCGGTGTAGAAACCGCATTCGCGCAGCACCTTTTTATAGCCGCGATCCTCGCCTGGACCTTGTGGCAACAGTTTCGCGCAAGAAAAACCCGAGAAGGAAAAGAGATCGACGATCTTCTCGCCCGGCCGCACGCCGTGGACCATGCCGGTATACCATCCATATTTTGTGGATTTCATATCGGTGTTGCCCATGATCCGGGCAAAGGCCTCGCGATTGCCAGCGGTCGTCGTCAGATCAAAGAGGCTGCCCTTAAGGGAATCTCCAAAAGCACCAACGGTAGATGGTCCTTTTTTCGCTTTTGCCAGCGTGGGGGTAGACGCCAAAGCCAAGCCTGCTGTCCCAGCCATCCCACCAACAATCAAATCTCTGCGATTCATAAAAGGGCTCCTTGTGTGGGGTTGAGATAGGCGGCGCGGCGGACTGGCAAGGCAGCTGTGATCAAACTATTCGCGCTTCGAATAGCTCTTTAAAGCGGGCTGCTGACAAAAGGTGCCAGACAAATCGCTTCGGTTCCGGCATAGGGGCGCCGATTCCGATGCGCTTTCTTTCTTTTCTTTCTTCGCCTGATTTGGACGACGGCGCAAACCGTCGGCGCAGTCTGGCGATTGTGCTGACGCTTTGCATCGAAGCGTTGTTGCTGCTGGTGCTGCTCTTGTCGGGGCCATCCTTCGGGCCAAAGGGCAAGCTGGGCGATCCGATGATCTCCATCCAAGCGCAAGGCGAGGCGCAATCGGAACGCAAAGAGTCAGTTGAGAAACAGGAGGAGCGCCAGGAAGAGGAAGAACGGAAGCCGGAAAAAGCACCGGAAACTCAAACGCCGCCGCCAAAGACCGCCCCTCCACCTGTCACTACAGGAGGCTTCATCCAAATGAGCCGCGAGGATTTTGCGGCTGCCGATATCGGCAAGCTCCCGAAGCGCAGCAAGGCAGACAGTGGATCAGCAAGCGCAGGGAGAGGGGCGTCGGCGGGGGCAGGGGAAGGCCCCGGTGGCGTTCCGCTTTACAATGCCGAATGGTATCGCGAGCCCACGGATGGCGAAATGGCGCTCTATTTACCCGCTGTTCGCCCGCCGGACAGCTGGGCGATGATCGCCTGCCAGACGGTTGAGAATTACCGCGTTGAAAATTGCCAAGCCATTGGAGAGTCTCCGCCCGGAACGGGGCTGGCGCGTGCGCTTCGTCAAGCCTCTTGGCAATTCCGCGTCCGCCCGCCGCGCGTTGGCAATAAGGCGATGGTCGGCGCTTGGGTGCGGATTCGGTTCGATTTTACCCGAGCGAAGTTTGACTGATTTTTTCGCGTCTTCGGTTCAGCATCAGGCAACTGCCGCGCCGCTATGGACGAATTAACCATTGGCCCTTATATTGGCATTCAGAAAAAGATGATCACACGCACTTTCCTCTTGCTGCTTGCCCTGTTGTCAGGGCTGTCTGTCGCTCAGGCGCGAGACATTGTGCCTGCGGAACAAGATGTTGCGGGTTGGTCAGCGGTTGATGTTCAACGCGAATATGCTTCGGCTGACTATGGCCCAGTAGCCGTCCTATTTACGTCAAACGAAACGCAGCGGATCGACTATTTTCTGCCGGAAATTGGTAGCAGTTTCACTATCGATGATGCTCTGATTGCTCCTTCGGACCCGCTTTCGCGGGCAGACCGCCTGCTTATCTAAAGTCCGCGATTTCGCGCCCTTGCGCTGGGCTTTGATCCCGCGCCTTATGTCATTCCATTTCGAAATTCAGTTCGGATCAGTTGCAGCATCGAGCCTTTGGCCTGAGCGCTACTGACTTCCCAAAAGTCCAAGGAAAAACCCATGTTTGGTACCGTCGTCAAAGCCGTATTTGGCTCTTCCAATGATCGTTACGTGAAATCGCTCCGCAAAATTGTCGATAAGATCAACGCGTTTGAACCGACAATTTCAGCGATGACCGATCCAGAGCTTGCCGGCCAAACCGCCATTTTCAAAGAGCGGCTCGCTGCGGGCTCAACGCTTGACGATATCCTTCCTGAGGCCTTTGCGACCGTTCGTGAAGCCGCCAAGCGCGTCCTGGGTCAGCGCCATTATGATGTGCAAATGGTTGGTGGGATCGTGCTTCATCGCGGCGAAATCGCGGAAATGCGCACCGGTGAAGGTAAGACCCTCGTGGCGACGCTAGCCACCTATTTGAACGCGCTTGAAGGCAAGGGTGTTCATGTCGTCACCGTCAATGATTATCTCGCGCGTCGTGACGCGGATTGGATGGGGCAGGTCTATAATTTCTTAGGCCTGAGTGTTGGCAAGATTCTGACCAATATCTCGGATCAGCAACGCCGCGATGCCTATGCCGCTGACATTACTTACGGCACGAACAATGAATTTGGCTTCGATTATCTGCGCGACAATATGAAATATGATCGGGCTCAGATGGTGCAGCGGCCGTTCAACTTTGCGATCGTCGATGAAGTCGATTCCATCTTGGTCGATGAAGCGCGCACGCCTTTGATCATCTCTGGCCCAACCGATGATAAGTCAGAGCTTTATGTGGGCGTTGACGCCATTGTGAAGCAGTTGGTTCCTGAAGACTATGAGAAGGATGAAAAGGCCCGCAACGTCATCCTGACCGAGGATGGCACCGAAAAGGCCGAGCGTTTGTTGGAAGCGGCTGGGCTTCTTCAAGGCAGCAACCTTTATGACATAGAGAATACGCAAGTCGTTCATCACATGACCAATTCGATGCGTGCGAACCTCATGTTCAAGCTCGATACTGATTATATCGTGAAAGACGGTAAGGTTATCATCATCGATGAATTTACCGGTCGCATGATGGATGGCCGTCGTTGGTCCGATGGCTTGCACCAAGCTGTCGAAGCCAAAGAGGGCGTCAAGATTGAGCCAGAGAACCAAACGCTCGCTTCCATCACCTTCCAAAATTATTTCCGCATGTATCCCAAACTCTCTGGGATGACCGGAACCGCCGCCACCGAAGCCGCCGAATTTTTCGACATTTACAAGATGAATGTGGTCACAATCCCAACCAACGTCGGCGTGCAACGTGTTGATGATGAAGATGAATTTTACAAAAACACCAAGGATAAGTTTGCAGCCATTGCCAAGCTGATCAAAGAGCGTTCGAACGCGGGGCAGCCCATCCTTGTCGGCACAGTTTCTATTGAAAAGTCTGAGCTGCTGTCCGAATTCCTGAACAAGGAAGGCGTTGAGCATAGCATCCTGAATGCGCGCATGCATGAACAGGAAGCCCATATCGTGGCGCAGGCCGGGCGCGTTGGCGCGGTGACGGTCTCCACCAACATGGCGGGTCGCGGCACAGATATTCAGCTGGGCGGTAACGTCGAATTCCGTGTCGAAGAGGAGCTGGAGGGTCTCGAAGAAGGGCTGCAGCGCGATGCTGAAATTGAACGGATCAAAGCCGAAGTCGCTGCCGAGAAACAACGCGTGCTGGAATCAGGCGGTCTGTTCGTTGTCGGCACCGAACGGCACGAAAGCCGGCGTATCGACAATCAGCTGCGAGGTCGTTCGGGTCGCCAAGGTGATCCAGGCCGTTCGAAATTCTATCTTTGCTTGGAAGACGATCTGCTGCGCATCTTTGGTCCAGACACATTGTTCGCCAAGATGATGAACAATAATCTGGAAGATGGCGAAGCCATCGGCTCAAAATGGCTCTCCAAAGCGATTGAGACCGCGCAGAAAAAGGTTGAAGCGCGCAACTATGACTATCGCAAACAGGTCGTCGAATATGATGATGTGATGAATGATCAGCGCAAGGTCATCTATGAACAGCGCGGCGACATCATGGATTCCGAAACCGTCGATGATGTGGTGACGGATATGCAGGTGGAGGCGATCAACGTGTTTGTCGCTGATGCGTGCCCGGCGGGCAGCTTCCCTGAGCAATGGGATATGGAAAGCCTGCAAACCAAAGTGCGTGATGTGCTGGCGCTAGACTTGCCCGTTGTCGATTGGGGCCGGGAAGAAGGGATTGAGCCCGAGCTGGTCGAACAGCGTATTGTCGAAGCAGCAGAAGCGAAAATGGCTGCCAAGCAAGCCGACGATCCCGTCAGCTGGCGCGAAGCAGAAAAAAGCATTCTTCTTCAAAGCCTTGATCATCATTGGAAAGAGCATTTGGCAACGCTCGATTCATTACGCTCTGTCATTCACTTGCGCGCCTATGCGCAAAAAACGCCGATCAACGAATATAAGCGCGAAGCTTTTGCGATGTTCGAACGGATGCTCGGTGCCATTCGCGAAGATGTGACGCGTGTGATGTCGCACAGCGAAATCCGATCTATGACCAGCGATCTGCCAGAAATGCCTGATTTCATAACCTCGCATCTCGATCCGCTTACAGGCGAAGACAATAGTAACGATATTGATGCAGGCACTCTGGGCCTTGTGACCACGCGTCTGCCCCCGCTCCAAATCATTCAGCCTGATGCTGAAGATATGCTGGGCGTTGATCCTGAGGAGTGGGTTGGCAAGGTCAGCCGCAATGCGCCTTGCCCGTGCGGTTCGGGGCAGAAATATAAGCATTGTCACGGCGCACTCTAAAGGGCGGTCCTAAATGATCTGGCTCGTCCCTGCCTTCCTGATCACGGCGCTGCTCTATGCCAGCGTCGGGTTCGGCGGCGGGTCAACCTATACGGCATTGCTTGCACTGGCGGAGACGGATTACCGCATCCTCCCCGCCATCTCGCTCTTGTGCAACATCATCGTTGTGACAGGCGGGGTGATCCGTTTTGGCCGGGCAGGCCTCCTCGATTGGAAGCGGGCTTTGCCTTTGGCGATGATCGCCGCGCCCTTTGCTTGGGCGGGCGGGCTAACGCCGATCAAGGAATCGACCTTTCTGCTGCTGCTTGCGAGCTCGCTTTTGATCGCGGGTGCTCACTTGCTGATCGCAAAAGAGCCGCTGGCTTCACCGTCGGGCGCTCCGGTTCGCAAACTTGATATGCGCGATATTCTGGTGGTGATTGGTTTGGGCTATTTGTCTGGCTTGGTGGGCATCGGCGGCGGGATATTCCTCGCACCCTATTTGCACTTCACCCGCTGGGGCCGATCACAGCAGATTGCGGCGGCTGCTTCGCTTTTCATTCTGATCAATTCGATTTCCGGCTTGATCGGCCAATCGATCAAACTCGGCAGCGCTGGAGGCTTTGGCGATTTGGTCGCATATTGGCCGCTTGCTGTTGCCGTGTTGGTCGGTGGGCAGATAGGCAGCCATTTGGGCGTCCGCATCTTGCCTGCGTCTGTCATTCGTCGAATGACCGGTGTTTTGATCCTCTATGTCTCGGCAAATCTGTTCTGGAAGATATTTGCAGGCTGAAAATGCAAGTGCCCGGATCATTGCTGATCCGGGCACCGCGTGACGAACGAACGTCAACCCCCTTAGTTTTTCGCGGCTCGACGCTTAACATCTGTGCTTTTGCACATGATTTGCGGAGCTCGCTTCCCTGAACCATGGCCTGCATGTGTCAGGCGGGTAGGGCTAAGTGATGCACGGAGCAAAGTCATCTATCGATTGCGTTAACAGAGTCGATTTGATCACTAGTGTGGCGAATTGGCAACATTGTAGGAAATGGGACTCCGCTAGACAGTCTCCCCGCCGAAAGCTAACGCGCTCTTCATGATCCTCTCCGCCCATGAACGCCTGATCGCCAAACGTTATTTGTTGCCGGGCAAGGGCGAAGGCTTCATCTTTCTGGTCGCGGCTTTCAGTTTGGTCGCGGTGGCGTTGGGGGTGGCGGTGCTCATCGTGGTCTTATCGATCACCAATGGCTTCCGCGCAGAGCTGTTTGACAAGATTGTCGGCCTGAATGGCCATGCGGTTGTGCAAGGCTATGGCGGGCGCTTGCCGGGATGGCAGGCGATCATGGAGGATGTGAGAAAAACAAGGGGTGTCACCGAAGCGACGCCCCTGATCGAACAGCCCCTGATGGCTAGCTTCACCGGTCGCGTAGAGGGCGTGATTGTCCGCGGGATGCAAGCTCAGGATATTGTCAACAATCCCTCGCTCAAAGGCAAAGTGCTCGTCGGATCGCTCGCTGATTTGAAACCCGAAAGCGGTAATGTCGCGATTGGATCACGGCTGGCCCAAGGGCTTGGCGCGCAAGTGGGCAGCACGATCAGCTTGATTTCCCCCGACGGCCAAACGACGCCCTTCGGCTCCATGCCGCGCATCGTGAGCTACCGTGTGGCTGCCATCTTTGAGATTGGCATTTATGATTATGACAAAGCCTTCGTGATCATGCCGATGGAAGACGCGCAGACCTTGCTGCTGCTGGGCGATGCGGTTGGCATGATCGAAGTGAAGACAGTTGATCCCGATAATGTCGGCCCGATCATGGCGCCTTTGGTTGATAAGGTCGCAAACAAAGCCATTATCTCAGACTGGCGCAGCATGAATGCCTCTTTGTTTGAGGCGCTGGCTGTGGACCGGGTTGTGTCTTTCATTGTCGTGTCGCTGATCACTTTGGTCGCCGTCTTCAACATCATGTCGTCGCTGATCATGTTAGTGCGATCCAAAACGCGGGATATTGCGATTGTCCGGACCATGGGCGCGAGCCGCGCCAGCATCATCCGCATCTTCATGACCGTCGGCGTCACCATCGGTTTGCTCGGGATCGCCGGAGGGGCGGTGTTGGCCGCGCTATTCCTCTTCTTCCGTCAAAGCATCGTCAATGGCGTGCAATATCTGACAGGCTCTCAGATTTGGGACCCTTCGATCCGCTTCCTGACTGAGCTTCCGGCGAAGACCAATCCGTTCGAAGTCTTGGCGGTGCTTTTGCTGGCGGCAGGTCTGACTTTCCTTGCGACCCTCTACCCAGCGTTCAAAGCCGCAAGCACCGATCCAGTGCAGGTGCTGCGTTATGAATAAGATTGTCGCAATCCGGGGATTGAAGCGCAGCTTCACTCAAGGCGAAGCGCAGATCGAAGTATTGCGCGGGGTGGATCTGGATATTGGTCCCGGCGAAACGGTCGCGCTGCTTGGGCCATCGGGGGCAGGCAAATCGACCTTGCTGCAAGCCATTGGTTTGCTCGAAGGTGGCTTTACCGGTTCGATCATGATTGATGGCGAAGAAGCGGCTCGGCTTGATGATGATGGTCGCACGCGGGTGCGTCGGGACAAGCTTGGCTTTGTCTATCAGTTCCATCATCTGCTGCCGGACTTTTCAGCGATCGAAAATGTCGAGCTGCCGCAATTGGTGCGCGGCATCGCGCCCGCCGAGGCTTTGGCGCAAGCGCGCGACATGCTCGAGCAGTTAGGCCTTGGTCATCGTCTGGACCATCGCCCAGCGCAATTGTCTGGCGGAGAGCAGCAGCGGGTTGCGGTTGCGAGGGCGTTGGCAACGAAGCCTTTGCTGGTGCTGGCGGATGAGCCGACCGGTAACTTGGACGAAGCGACTGCCGATATCGTGTTGGGGGCGTTCCTCCGGCTCGTTCGGGGGCAGGGCTCGGCTGCACTGGTTGCAACCCACAACGAACGGATTGCGGCGCAAATGGACCGGGTTGTCCGGCTGCACGATGGGGTGTTGGGTTAGAGCGGTCGTCATTCCGGGCTTGACCCGGAATCCATGCCTCAATGTTCGCGTAAGGCTGGATGTAGCAAGTTTGCGTCGACCAAAGAGGCATAGATTGACCTGCGGTCGTCTTCGGCTCCGGGGTCAGCCCGGAATGACAGCGGTGCTATGTTTCTTGAACTGTAGGAAAAATCCTGATATATGCTTCCCTCAAATCACATTCCAATGTGATTCAAAAGCCACCCCGAATTTCTATCCTTATAGAGTGTGGCTTTCGTAGCTTTTGTAATAAAATTGCGCGACCCAATCACATCCCAATGTGATGCCCCGATGTAGGAAATCACATCAGGATGTGAATCTCCTACCTTATCCCCATCTCAATCGCGGCCACGTCTTATTGCCCCATTGATCCCGCCGGATCGCAAACCCATATAGAGGCAAAGGGCGTGTGAGGGCGCCTCCGTTTGGAGCATTTATGAGTCAGTCTTTCCCCGTTTTGCCACTGCGTGACATTGTGGTGTTTCCGCACATGGTGGTGCCATTGTTCGTTGGGCGCGATAAATCCGTGCTCGCGCTGGAAGCTGCGATGAACAATGGAAAAGAGATTTTCCTGGTGGCGCAGCTTGACCCGGCACAAGATGATCCCGGCCGCGACGATCTTTATGATATGGGCGTTGTTGCTCAAGTCATGCAAATGTTGAAGCTGCCCGATGGCACAGTGCGCGTGCTGGTCGAAGGCTTGCGGCGCGCCGAGCTTGTCGACCTCGCCAGCATTGGCGACATGATGACGGCGGTCGTGCGTGACGTTGAGGAAACGGAAGCGAGCAGCCAGGAAGTGACGGCGCTGATGCGCTCTGTGGTTGAGCAGTTCGACAATTATACCAAGCTCAATAAAAAGCTTCCCGCCGAAGCCGCAGTGCAGCTCGCTGAGATTGAAGAGCCATCAAAGCTTGCGGACCAAGTGGCCGCCAATTTGGCGCTTAAGGTCGCCGACAAGCAAACCCTGCTCGTCGAGCGCGATCCCGGCAAGCGACTGGAAATGACCTTTGCCTTCATGGAAGGTGAGCTTGGCGTACTGCAGGTCGAAAAGAAGATCCGCAGCCGCGTGAAGCGCCAGATGGAGAAAACCCAGCGCGAATATTATTTGAACGAGCAGCTGAAGGCCATTCAGCGTGAGCTGGGCAATGAAGGCGAAGAAGGCGATGGCAATGAAATTGCTGAGCTTCAAAAGAAGATCGACACGCTGAAGCTGTCCAAGGAAGCCAAGACCAAAGCCACGGCTGAAATCAAGAAGCTGAAAACAATGGCGCCCATGTCTGCCGAGGCAACGGTGGTGCGCAACTATCTGGATGTTTTGCTTGGCCTGCCTTGGGGCAAGAAATCCAAACTGAAGCGTGATATTGCAGCCGCCCAAGCTGTGCTCGACAATGATCATTATGCTTTGGAAAAGGTGAAAGATCGCATCGTTGAGTATCTGGCGGTGCAGGCGCGCACCAATAAGTTGAAGGGCCCGATCCTTTGCTTGGTGGGCCCTCCGGGTGTCGGCAAGACCTCGCTTGGCCGGAGCATTGCCAAGGCAACAGGGCGTGAGTTTATTCGCCAGTCCTTGGGCGGCGTGCGTGACGAGGCCGAAATTCGCGGGCATCGGCGGACCTATATTGGTTCTTTGCCCGGCAAGATCGTCACCAATCTTAAGAAGACGGGGACAATGAACCCGCTCTTCTTGCTCGATGAAATTGACAAGTTGGGTCAAGATTTCCGCGGCGATCCTGCGTCCGCGCTGTTGGAAGTGCTTGATCCGGAACAGAATGATAAGTTCCAAGATCATTATCTGGAGCTGGATGTCGATCTGTCTGACGTCATGTTTGTGACAACGGCCAACTCGCTCAACCTGCCACAAGCTTTGCTGGACAGGATGGAGATCATCCGCTTGGAAGGCTATACCGAAGATGAAAAGGTTGAGATTGCCAAGCGTCACTTGATTGAAAAACAGATTGCGCTCCATGGCCTGAAGAAGGGCGAATTTACCCTGACCGATGAAGGGCTTCGTGCACTCATTCGCCACTATACAAGGGAAGCAGGCGTCCGCACTTTGGAGCGTGAGATCGCGAAGCTTGCACGCAAAGCGCTGCGTCGCATTCTTGAGGGCAAGGATAAGAGCGTCACGGTGACGGCGGAGAATGTGGCCGACTTTGCGGGCGTCCTCAAATATCGCCATGGCCTTGGCGAAGAGGAAAATCAGATCGGTGCAGTAACTGGTCTGGCTTGGACCGAAGTGGGCGGCGAATTGCTGACCATTGAGGCAGTCACTGTGCCCGGCAAGGGCGGCATCAAGACGACGGGCAAGCTCGGCGATGTGATGACGGAATCGGTGCAAGCGGCTTTGTCTTTCGTCAAGGCCCGCAGCCCGGCCTTGGGGATCAAGCCCAGCCTCTTTGCCAAGAAGGATATCCATATCCATTTGCCTGAAGGCGCTGTGCCCAAGGACGGTCCATCCGCAGGCATTGGTATGGTGACGGCCATCGTCTCCACATTGTCTGGCATTGCCGTGCGCAAGGATGTTGCCATGACGGGTGAAGTGACGTTGCGTGGTCGGGTGTTGCCGATTGGAGGCCTCAAAGAAAAGCTCTTGGCGGCGCTCCGCGGCGGCATAAAAACGGTCATCATCCCAGCCGAAAATGAGAAAGATCTCGCCGAAATTCCTGCCAATGTGAAGGAAGGTCTGAAGATCGTACCGGTCAAACATGTCGACGAAGTGCTTGAATTGGCACTGGTTGAGGCCATTGACCCCATCGAATGGAGCGAGGCTG
This sequence comes from Sphingomonadales bacterium UBA7473, assembly GCA_002478575.1. Lineage (GTDB taxonomy): Bacteria > Pseudomonadota > Alphaproteobacteria > Sphingomonadales > Sphingomonadaceae > Aquisediminimonas. The sequence continues at coordinate 16,767 of DLOX01000005.1, forward strand.
ATGAGCTTGCTGCTCAGTCCGCAGGGGCCTTGGCGGCTCAACCCGGCGGCCTTGCGCACTGATTCGTCGCGAAAACCCCTCAAAAATAAGGTTTTTCTGGGGATTTTGCCGAAATTTGCTTTGACAGGGAGGCAGGGTTGGCGCTTAGTGAGCGCCGGTTTTAACCGAGTCATTTGAACAACTAGATGAAGAGAGGGGGTTTGCTCATATGAACAAACAAGATTTGATCGCCGCCGTTGCTGAAGGTTCAGGCCTCACCAAGGCAGATGCATCCAAGGCTGTGGAAGCAGTGTTTGAAAGCATCACTGGAACTTTGAAGAAGGGCGACGAAGTGCGCCTCGTTGGTTTCGGTACATTCTCCGTGTCGAAGCGTAAGGCCTCTACGGGCCGCAACCCACGCACAGGCGCACCGATGCAAATTAAGGCATCGGCTCAGCCAAAGTTCAAGGCTGGCAAGGGCCTGAAGGACGCGGTCAACTAAGATCATCTGATATCTTCTTGGTATCAACAGATCGGGCGGCGCAAAAACTTGCGTCGCCCGTCTTGTTTTGTGGGGCAAGGTTGGCTAGCAGCCTCCCTCCACGGCGTGGGCCCAGATATGGGCGCGTAGCTCAGCGGTAGAGCACACCCTTCACACGGGTGGGGTCACAGGTTCAATCCCTGTCGCGCCCACCACGCCCTTCCAGAAATCTCAGGCTTAGCGCCCCGCGCTCTGCAGCGGCTTATAGTCGGTCATGCCGCCATCATCGGCCACCTTGTAGGGCTTGCCAGCGGGGGTCAGGAACAGGCGCTCCATTTCCTTCCGAGTGAAGGGTCTAGACCCGAGCCGCCCAAAGACGGCCATTTGCCCGCCCGTTTCATCAACGCCGCGATCCCGATCCAGCCCCTTGGACAGCGAGAGAGCAGGCGAGGGCGTTCTAACCCAACTGATCATCTCTGGCTTAGGCGCAGGTGAGAAGCCGTAGAAATTAGGCTGGCTCGACGGGCTGGTGAGCTGCAACACTTTCAGTCCATTCCGACCATCGGCGACATAAGCAAACAGTGATGCATTGGTGCTGCCTACGATCACATCCTCTGCATCGTTCAAAGCGCCATCCAAGGTCACACGCTGATAAATGCTGGGTTCGGTCGGCTTCTTGATGTTGAGGATCACAAGCCCTTCTTGCTTCGCGGCAACATAGGCATAAGTCCGCGAAATATAGACGCGCTGGGCATTGGCAAAAGTTACGTTACCCGAAGGCACCGCAACCGGGTTGGCTAGGTCTGTCACATCAAACAGCTTCAATCCTTCGGCATCCGTCACCCAAAGGTAGCGGAACTGAATGGCGGTCGCCCTAGCGTCGGTCATCGGTGTGTTGGATTTGAGCACCGGTTTTAGCGGGTCATTAAGATCAATCACGGCAAGGCCCGCCTTGGTTGTCACATAGGCGATATGGCCTGCCAGCGTGATATGCCGTGCGCCTGCAAGGACATTATCAGGGTTCCACGTCACAGCCCGCTTGAAGAAATTATTGCGGAATTCTCCGTCGGCCAATGTGTCAATGTCGACCAAGATCAAGCCTTCGACCGCGTCTGTGATCACCGCATATTTGTAAATCGGGTGCATGGGCTGCTCCTGATTTTCAGGGAAGTTGGTGACGATATCCTTGTTGCGCGAATAGCTGATCGGCTGATTTGTCGCGAGCGCAACGCAGGTGGCATTGGCGCTATCAACCTTTGTATTGTGACCGAGGGGAGAGAAGGGCGCAGTCACAATACGCTCTGAAAAGCCCTTGTTGCCGATGGAGGCGACATCATAAGCTTGGAACCCGCCTTTGCCTTCGGCCACGAACATATATTCGCCGCGCAGTTGCAAGCAGCCCACTCTGTCCTTGGTGCCTTGGACCACGTTGGCGAATTGCTCCATTTGATGGGTCTCGCCGCTAAACTTCTCGTCGAAAATCTTGCCGCGGCTCCATTCTTTCAGCTCGCGACCGTTCTTGTCGACATGAAGCTTGTACCAGTCGGGATAGGCATAGCGGTGCAAGTAAGAGCCTATCACGGCTTGGGGTTCTTCCCATTCCGTGACGCGGACTGCTTCAAAGCCGCCTTCAAGGCCGGTCCAAGCATGGAGGCCAACGAAATTGACGAAGTTGGTGCCAAGCAACAGCGTCTGCGTCATGATCGCATTATTGTCTTCTTTGTCAGACAAGTGGCAATCGCTGCAGGTCTTGGTTTCCTTGGTGCGAACTGTGTGCGGGAAATGCGGCGCAAAGGCTTGGCTCGAATAGCCAGCGGCCGAGATTGGCGGCTGCTGCACATAGATGCGTTCGCGGTTGACGTTTGTGGAGGATAGGATCAGCGCCGAGGTGGAGCGGATGGGGGCAATGATATTGCCTTTGGTCGTTTGGTGACGGCCCAGCTGGAACATATCATCACGGGCAACTTGCGGGTTGTAGGTCGCGAAGTTCCGCGTTTCCTCGCCTCCATATTTGTGGCTTTTGGTCTTCCAGTTGGCCTCAATCGGCAAATGGCACCCGCCGCAGCTTGTCGTCCAGCTTAAGTGGCAGGTGAAGCAAGTCATCTTATCATCGCCATGCGAACGGTTCTCTTTGGCGACTGCCGGGCCCCAGCCATATTCACCATTGGCGGTGGTGCCCATCAGCTTGGCACGGGCTGACTTCATGCTGAACTTGGGATGGGTGCGATCCACGCTGTCCTTCACAAGGCTCACGCGCCATTCGATCTTAGGATCGAGGATCGACCGCTGGATGAGAACGCGACGGCCAGCATCATCTTCAAACCATTCAAAGCGGCGCTTGCCGTCAGGGTTGCGCAGAAGCGCCAGATTGGTCCCTTGCGGCGGCGCTGCAGGACCAGAGGTTAGGAGCGTCGGGAAAGCATCGGCTGTGCCGTGGCAATCCTTACAGCCAATCTCCACCGCATTGGCCACTTCGCCATAGATCAGACCATTGCCATGGCCATCTTGTGCAAAGTGGCAATCGACGCATTGCAGGCCCTTTTCGGCATGAATGTCCATCATATGGACGCTTTTGCCCGGGTTAGTTCCTGCATCAACAAACTTGCCTTCACCGGCTTTGCGGAACTTCTCAGGGTCATTGGGGTCAACGACATTCTTCGCATCGGGATTGGCCATATCGCCTTCAGCGTCGAGCAAATTGCCTTCCCGATCCCGCTTCAGGATCGCACGGAAATTCCAACCATGGCCGTGATAGTCTGCAAACTGTGTGTCTTTCAGTTCCGAGTTGAGATCATATACATTGCGGAGGAAATCCAAGTCAGCCCAAAGCCCACGAGCCGCGGCAGCTTCCGGATTGCGATCATTGGTTGCGCGCACCTCCGCTGCGGTTGGGTATTTCTGTTGCTTGAAGATGCGCTGGTAATCCGCATCACTCATGCCTTCGGGCTTGGGCGTCTTGTTCTCTGGTCCGGGCCACATATAGGGCGCGTCGGACTCATAGTCCCACATCGTGTAGCCCAAATAACTGTTCAGGAAGATGTTGGGCTGATGCATATGGCAATTCATGCATTGCGCGGTCGGAATGGCGCGGGTGAAGGCATGTTCGACCGGATGGCCCTTTTCCTTCATCGCGAGCTTATCGTTATGGCCCGTTCCATGCGACTTGCCGCTATGACCGCCTTCATCACCGCCATAGGCCATGTCAGGATTGTGCGAGGGCGCGGCACCATGTTCGCCGCCATGGTCTTTGCTGTGGCCGCCTTTGCCTTTTGCGTGGTCACCGCCATGATCATCGCCATGGCCTTTGCGTTCCCCTTCCATCCGATCCTTGATCGTGGGGTCAACGGTCGCCGTTTGGCCATCGCGGCCATATTTTGCCCAGATCAGGCTGTGGCGCGGTTCACGATCATTGGCATAGACCACGTGGCACCCCGCGCAGCCAGAATTGCGATAGTCGCCAGGCTGATCATTGGTGCCCATGAACCACATGAAGGGATCATTGAGGCGGGTCTTGTGAATGTTAAGCGCTGGGATGGCGACGCGGAGCCCTTACGCGGGGCCACGGCTAGATTGCTTAAGGTCTGGGCGGCCGGGCTCTTCGAGACGTTGGATCGAGCCGGTTGGGTTGGGCAGGCCAACTTCGGCAAACAAAGTCTGGATATTGCGTCCACCTCGTTCGAATACGCGGAAAATGTCGCCCGGTGGAATGACATGCCAAGATGGCAGCGGATACATTACCGCAATGGCTCCGCGCTTGGCTTGCTCTGGCGTTACCGTGCCGTGAGGCTCGCCCGGAGAAACGATTTTCGCTGGCTTGCCATCGCGCGTATAAGCTTCACCCAGCGCATAGTTTTTGAGCTTCACGAGGCCATTGTTGTAAGATGCGCCGCCCCAGAGCATCGCGCCTGTCGCCATCAAGGAGCGCTCAGCCGCCTCGATCACGCTCAAATGGCAAGCGCCACAGCTTTCGCGCGCCACGCGATAGTCGGAAGGGTTGGTGAAGCGGATAAACTCAGGCGATTCCTGATTGAGCAAAGAATAGCTGCGTTGAGGGTTCGCCGATGATGGCCAATGCCAGCTGTTGGGGAGGCGCGGAAGGACATGTGCCTTTTCGAGCACGGCCATATAGGGCTTACTGTCCATCTTGATCGACGGATCGCTGAGCCCAACCTTTGCATTGCCACCATGACAATCGGTGCAGCCGAGCACCACTGCGGGGCTTTTGTGCATGGTCAGCGCATCAGAAGCACTGTGGCACGTGATGCAGCCAGCGGACTTGGCGTCTGCTTCGGCCTTGGTTTGTGCTTCAGGGGCCGGGGCCGCGAACACAGCGCTATAGTCGCGATAGACCGGCTTCTCTCCACCCGCAGCGACCAAGCGAGACGCGCCGATAACGCTCGCCAACAGCAGCAGTATGATGACGGCTGTATTGCGCCAAACGGAAACGAAGGAGAGGGTGCGCTGTGCCATATCAGTAAGTCAGGATCGCATTAAAGAGGATGGAAACGAAACGCTTATCGCGCCCAGCGCTGTCGAACAGATCGCCGAACCCTTTGCCCGGATCAAACACCGCCGCAGAGGCACGAAGCACAACATTCTGGATCGCGGTTGGGCGATAGATGACTGACACGGAAGCATCGGTGCCAATCGATTTGGGAATGCTGCCTTCGACCCGCAGGGCCTTAATCGATGATGTATTCTCAAACCAAAGATGATTGATGCTGGTTGAAACGCGAAGCTTCGGCGTGATGTCAAAATCTCCGCCAACGCCAAGCAGCATCGTCCCGGGGTTGTTGAAATTGCTTTGCCCTTCTTCTTTGGAAGAACGCAAATTGTTCAGGACGCCATTGCGAGTATTGACGCCAATCGCTCGCCCCCCGCCTGCAAAGGGGATGGTTTGGCGGATCCAATAGCTCGTGTCCGCACCTGCAAAGACGGGGTTTTCAAAGATCGCGTCAAAGCCGGTTTCTTTATTGTCGAACGGATCGCTGTCTCCGCTTGCATAGAGCGCGGAGACACGGAAGCGCGCCCAATCAACATCGATGCTGGGTTCTGCCGCAAAGAAGAAGCTGCGGATTTTCGCCTTTTTGCCGGTGAAGAAACTGTTCCGATCTTCGCCGAG
>DLOX01000005.1:22417-27466 GCA_002478575.1 Sphingomonadales bacterium UBA7473
CTAAGATTGATGCGACCAACTCGCCCGTCGACGGTGTAGCCAAGATAGGCAACATCATAGTCGCGACCCCTAAGGGTGCCGAGCAGAGCGGGGCGAACAGGAAAGCCATTGTCGTCAATCTGAACTTCATTGCCTTCGCGATTGACATTGACCGTCGCTGAGATTTGGCTCGTTAGTCCAACGAACGGGAAATCCTGCCGATAAAGATTGGCAAAGAATACCCAATCGTCGCGCGGCCGCTGAACGACGCTGTTAAGGCCGCTGTTCGTGTCTTTCTCCAACCGCCAAAACAGCCCCAGGTTATACTGCACGCGGTTATTGTCTCGGTTGCCGAAGAAGCGCACCCCAAGCTGCTGATCATTGAACAGAAAGCCTCGGAAGTCCGCCTGAAATGGCTGAATGCCAACGCGCACGGAATCGAAATCATATCGGTCCGAAACGTTCCGGATATGATAGTCGATGAACAATTCTTGCACACCGAGGAAATGGTCAAAGCGGTGGCTCTTCTTGGACGGCAAAACCGACAAGACCCGCCGTTCCGGCACATCGACATAGTTGCCTTGGAGCGCCAGAAGCACCCGATATTCAACATCTGGCGGCTTGAACGCTGTTGAGCCCTTGAACAAAGATCCGCCAAAAATGAACGTCTGAGCCGCCACAATTGACTTGCTGCGGCCGAACACGTCGACACTGCCCGGGCGTTCGGTTGTCTGGTTGCCGACAGGAATGGGGAACGTCCGCGGTTCGAAAACCGTGTCTGAGACGCCAGTGAGCGCAAGGAACCAATCTTCTCCCTTTAGACCAAGCAGTTTTGGCGTCTTACATTTGGGCAGGCCTTCGCGCGCGCGCCGCTCTTGCTCTTCCTCGCTTGGAATGCAGATCGGCCGGTCGCCTTTGTAAGTGTTCTGATTGTAAGGATCGAGGAAGCGCTCCTTGCGGACAAGCTTCAACGCTTCGGACAAGCGCCAACGATCTGGGACCGGAAACTCCGGATCGGTCGGAAAAGCCTCAGGCGGTGGTGCGCGGACGGCACCGATATTCTCCTGCCGGACAGGATCGGGCAAGCCTTCCTGTTCCCCGGGGCGACGGCGGCCATCGATCAAGGCTTCGTCGGCGGTAAGGTTCGTGTCTTCGGTTAGCAGTTTGGGGTCAGCATTGGTGTCGACGACGACGGGCGGCTCGACCGGAGTTGGCTGCTTCTTGCTGCTTTCGTCTTCCTCGTCTGGCCCGCCTACGCCGCCGGACGCTTCGACATATTCCTCTGCAAACAGCTGGAGATGCGTTTCAACCGCCTGATCATCCGCACCGTTCTGACGCAGCGTTTCAGCTTCCCCTGAAAAGGCCGCAAGCAGCGTGAGAAAAGGCGTGGTTGGCATTACCGCCCCTGGCACACATTTTGTTCGGCCGTATCCAGGAACGGCGCAAACGGGCAGCTGACATAGCGGAGACGAACATTGGCACCATCGGCCAGGCGAACGACCAGATTGTCGGATCGGATTGCGCTTGGGGCATTCCCAATTCCGCCGACCCGGGCACCTGCATTATGCGTGCCAAGGAAAGAGATCATATCATCCTGATCAATCCCATCGCCAGATACGCCAATCGCTCCCACCAATGTCGATCCACGATAGACGGGCACGCCTCCGGGGAAGATTTGCAAGCCGTTTTGCGTGCGGTTCTGGCCTGGCGCCGCATCTGGCGTCTGGGTGCAGCGCGCTGGCGTGTCATTGGCGCTGATGCCAAGCACGAAGCTCACATGTTCGCCGAGATTTTGAATGACCATCGCCGACTGCAGGCCAGTCGAGAAAGGGTTGAAGTCCAAGATGTTGCGCGAGAAGGGGCCTTTTGGTCGACCAACTTCACCATCAGGGAAATAGGGGCGAGAGACGTTGCCAATTGCACGATCGGCCCAAGCGGTTTGACCGGTAAGGATGTTGTTATCGTTGAAGAAGGTTCGAGCTGCAACCAACATGCCGCGCACATCTGCGCTAGGGTTTGCTTGCAATTGTGCCGCAGCTTGCGGGTTTGAGAAAAAGCCAACGGTCCGTGCCTTTTGGAGGGACACATCGGTGCCAAAGATCGGCGCGTCAGGAGAACGGACAACACCAAGCACCGCACCGAAACTGTCGACCAGACTGATTGTGACCTGAGCGCGGCTATCCAGCGGACGGCGGATTTGCGCCCGTGCCCGCGTCATGATCAGGAAGGCCTCTTCGAGAATTGCCCGAGACTCGGCGGCAGACAGAGGTTGAGTAACGGCTGCTCCATCCGTGCCAGCCCGAATCGGGAAGCGGCTATTGCCCGACCCATCGGTCAAGATGAAGGCATCGCGGTTCGAAAATTCCGCAGCTGTCGCCGCGCGATAGCCTGATGCTTCTGAACCATAAGCAGCGCCTGCGATGATTGATCCGGCCGTATAGCCGCGCACAGCCACAAGGCTGCCAAGCGAGCCATTGATGCTTGCAAAGCTTGGTGCCGTGCCGCCGCGCAGTCCTGCGGTTGTCGCGTCGCTGAACCGAAGGAGCGTACCGTCGACCGAAATCCGGTCCGCCCGAATATCGACCGGCGCGTCAAAGCCAACCGTTCCCGCGAGCGCGATAAATTCTTCATCCTCATTGTCGACGTCAAGGATATTGGCATCAAAGCCATAATTGCCATCGCCCATCACGCCAATGCCGCCAACAAGGACGCCATTTTTGTAGAGCGGCAGGCCGCCCGCATCAGCCGACAAACCAAGCGGTGTTCGCTTTGGACCGATCATCGCCGCTGATCCGCCAGCGCCGAACCGCGTCACAAGGTCTGAGCAGGGGAGCGAGCTAAACTGCACGCCGTAAAGCGGTCCGCTTTCCAGTCCCGCCGTGGTTGGCGCGGGTGGGAAATGCTCTTGGACGATTTGGCTTGCGGTTCGGGTTGAGAAGGCATTGCCTGCGCTTGAGAGATAGGCGCCTGTTACGGCCTTGGCGATGGCACCGGCACCGGCCGGAATGAAGGACAGGCCTTGAACATCGAAGTTGATGCCGCTCTTGGGCGAAGGCACCGCAAGCGTTGCGCGGGCACCATTCATGTTGAATACGCCCAGCACGTTGCCGACCCGGTCCGTCACGGCAATCACCGATGGCAGTGATCGGGCGCGTGCCTCATTCGCCGCTTGAGCAATAATCTGCTCAACCTCAGTGGTCGACAATGCAACCTGCGGTGGGACGGCGTAAGCGGCTGTTGGCGTCGGTGGTGGGGGGGGAGGCGTCACAACGGGGCTTGTGCTGCCCCCTCCGCCGCCACAGCCGGAAAGGGCCAAAGCAAAGGCCGAAACGATACCCAGAGCTTGCTTTGCTCGCATCTTAACGCAACGTCCTCACTGATCGGATGGCAGAGCCCAAAGCCCGACGGAACTCATAGGGCTTATAGTCATTGGGATCGCGAACCGCAGCATAGGCCCGGTTTATTTCGCCACGGATGGCGGTCGCTGATCCCGCAGCCACTTGGCCAGAATTCACGAGCGAGTTGAGCAAAGTGTCCACCGCCATCACTGCTTGCACGCTGCCTTCATAATCGGTGAAGCGCGATGTTATGGCTTCGCTTGCGATGATGTCCATCATGGCAAAGGTTTGGGCGCGAGAGAAGGCCGTGCCGCCGAACGCTGTGCTCAGAGCCATTGCTGAATTGCGAAGACGGCCAGCCGCAGCAACGGCGCTGCCCCGATCTCTGCCAATCGCAGCATGAAAGGCTTTGCTATCCGATTCAAATTTGGCGGCCATGCTGGGGGCTGCGACCTTTGCCGCTGCGCTTAGCATGATCATATTTTCATCATTATAGGGCGCCATGCCAACAGGGATCGGGCGGCCGGGATTGTCTACGACTGTCTGATTAAATTTGGGACTGTCAAAGATGCGGCGATGGCAGCTGTGGCAATCGAAGAAGTAAAATTCGGGGAAAGCGCCTTCCGTGCCAAGACCTGGGTTCGAATAAAGGGCGAGCGAGCGCTCAACTGCCATGGCTTGGCCAACGGCCCAAGTCTTGACCCCACTCGGGCGGCCTTTGCGCGAGAAATAGTCAGCATCTTCATTGTGATGCTGTTGAAGCGTCGAGAACAGATCTAGCTCAAAGGAAATGCGGGGATGTCCCGCAGCCATGATGCGATGTGTGACGAATTGGCCACCATCTGCCGAACCAAAATGGCAATCGAGGCAAACGCTGGCTTTAACGGCTGGCCGATCAAGCGGCACCAATCCGCCTGCTAGACTTGCAGCGCGGTTGCCAGACTTATGGGGTTCGATCCAATTGACGGATCCGCCATGGCAAGCTTCACAACCGACGCCATCGCTTTGCTGAAAGCGTGGGCCTCTGGATGCTGCATTGTCGCTGTGACAGCCAAGGCACATGGGCGCCGACGCTGCGTCACCAATCCCTAAGCGTTTCGCGATTTGATCGCTGCGGGGTTCGGATAGGATGGCGAAGGCTCGGCTATGAGCGCCGCCGGGGCTGGATGCTTCTTGCCAGCGCATGATTTCATCTTGGCGTACGATCTTGCCATCCGCTTCCGACCGGCCATGGCAGGTGGACCCGCTGCAGGATGCTACGCCCAAATGGGTTTTGTCGCCTGGCAGGGCGGCTTGAGCAGCCTTTTCTCCACCGCTCAACCCAATCAGGATCGCCCCCAGAGCCAAGGTGAAACAGAGCATAGCCGCCGCAATCCCGCTGCGCCATTGGCTTGCTGCTTGAACAATCGATCTAAGCACCGCTTTCCCTAACCCCAAGCGCCGGAGGACTCTCCGCATACCCATTTGTGCGATGCAACCCTGTGTTTTTTCTCACTTTGTATGCGATTTGCACGAAGTGGCAACCGCGTTTTTTCAGTTTCTGCGCCGGATGACAAGATTTCTTATCTCGGTCATATCTTCCATCGCAAAACGAACGCCTTCGCGACCAAGCCCGGAGTCTTTGACGCCTCCATAGGGCATATTGTCGACGCGGTAACTGGGCACATCATTGATGACGACACCGCCGACATCCAGATGATCCCAAGCGTTCAAAGTCTTGAAAATGTCGCGC
>DLOX01000089.1:0-1360 GCA_002478575.1 Sphingomonadales bacterium UBA7473
GCCCTCATCGATGAGCGGCTTCACCAGCGCCAAAAAGCCCGTTGGATAGCAGCCGGGGTTGGAAATGCGCTTGGCTTTGCTCAAAGCCTCTAACCCGCCTTCAAATATCTCATGAAAGCCGTAGGCCCAGCCCGGTGCCGTCCGATGCGCAGTGGAAGCATCGATCACGACGGTGCGATCGTTGCGGATCAAAGACACAGCTTCAATCGCGGCGTCATCCGGAAGGCAGAGGATGGCAACATCGGCATCGTTGAGTGCTTCGGCGCGAGCAGCGGAGTCCTTGCGTTTTGCCTCATCCAGCAAAACCAACGACAAATCCTCGCGACCCTGAAGCCGTTCGACAATTTCCAATCCCGTCGTGCCATGGCCGCCATCGATGAAAACAGTCGTCATGGCTCCACTCTCCGCCGCGCCAAGATGGTCACGCCATCATTTTTCTTCGCGATCCGAATGAGCGCATCGGCAAGCGGCTCTTCAACGGTCTTGTTGAAAGCCCGCGTGGCATGGATCATCGTTTCGCCATCGGTCATCATCCCGACATGGCCGGGAAAGAAGAGGATGTCGCCGCGTTGCAGCTGCTCATCCTCTTTCAACATACGCCCAAGCGAATGTTGCTGCATGTCGCTATCTCGCTGCGCCGATACGCCTTGAGCCGCCATGCTGCGCTGCACCAGGCCCGAACAATCAATGCCTTCACCGCCGCGCCCACCCCAGACATAGGGCATGCCAAGAAACTGACGCGCAAAATCGACAGGATCGGCCTTTGAAGTTGCGGCAGCAGGTTTAACATCATCGCTCAAAGCATCGGCACGCATGTATCCAACATAATGATCATGGACGCACCAGCCCCATGCCCAGCCATCTTTGATCTCAAGCACCATGAACTGTTCCGCCAGAAGAAGTTCGGACCCTTGCTCTCCGCCTGGCGCATGAAAGATTGGTTCCCATGCCACTTTGCATTGGTAAGCGGAGGGCGAAACAAATGCATCAGCGTCGACCTGACCACGCAATGCTGAATCGGCCAAGTCATGGCGCGCGGCAAAGAGGCGAGGATCAAACTTGCCCATGATCAGTTTTTTGTCCGTTCTCGGCATGATGGTGAGGCGCATAAAGAAGGGGGATGGCTTTCACCACCCCCCAATTGGTCTTGGTTTGGTTGATTAGTCTTGCAGTTCGGCAGGTACATAGCCGCCATTGGCCGCAAGCTTGTTCATCACTTGCTTGTGGAGCCAGATGTTCATGCTGGCGCTGTCGCTCATATCGCCGGTGTAGCCTAGCTCTGTTGCAAGCTCTTTGCGCTCGGCAAGGCTTGAATCAAGGCCGCACAATTTCATCAAGTCGACGATGGACGTGCGCCAGT
>DLOX01000089.1:1409-2144 GCA_002478575.1 Sphingomonadales bacterium UBA7473
ACGATGGACGTGCGCCAGTTCAGGTCTTGGCCAACGGCTTTGTGTGCAGCGTCGAGAATCGCTTCAACATTCACTTGGCTGATTGGTGCTGGGCCTGCGTCTGCCACTGGCGCAGCAACGGGGGCTGCGGCAACCGGTGCGGGGGCAGCCTCGGCTTTGCCGAAGATGGCGTCTTTGATTTTGCTGAAAATGCTCATTGGATACTCCTCACTCTCGTCGTTGGACCGAATCGGCCTCTGGCTTCTTATAGCGCAGCATTGCCTGCTGTCTTTTCACAATGATGACGTTAAGAAGGGGCAGTGAGGTTTGAGTAAGGAGAAAGCATATGGATATTCTGGGACAATTGATTCAAGGCGCAATTGGCGGTCAAGGCACGGGCGGAAATCCACAAATTGACGTGGGCGGTCTTGCCAGTCAGTTCGGGCTTTCTCCTGATCAAGCCAATGCTGCTGTCGGCGCTTTGCTTCCCGCGATCATGGGCGGCATTCAAAAAAGTGAAGAGGCAGGCGGCCTTGGCCAATTGGGCCAAATCGTCAGCGGCATGGGCGCACCAGAGCAAGATGTAGACAGCGGAAACAACATCCTTGGCCAAATCTTCGGTTCAAAAGATGTGAGCCGCCAAGTGGCGAGCCATGCTTCGGCGCAAACCGGGATCAGTGATACGATTCTTAAATCGATGCTGCCTGTGATTGCGGGCCTTGTCGCACAGCAAGTCGCCAAGAAAATGGGCGGCGG
>DLOX01000089.1:2219-2425 GCA_002478575.1 Sphingomonadales bacterium UBA7473
ATGGGCGGCGGCATGATGGGCGGATTGGCCGGAGCCGTTGTCGGCTCAATGCTCGGTGGAAGTGCTGCCAATGCGGCCGCTCCTGCAGGCGGCGGCGGCTTGGGCGAGCTGCTTGGCGGTCTTTTGGGCGGCGGCGGTGCTGCGCAGCAGCAAGCGCAAAACCCGCTTGATGCGATTTTGGGTGGTTTGTTGAAGCGGTAGGTCTT
>DLOX01000089.1:2499-11300 GCA_002478575.1 Sphingomonadales bacterium UBA7473
CCTTCTTACTTGCATCAATAGAAAGGCAACCCTTTGACAAGCTCAGGGATGCGGCATGATCCTGTGCGATTAACTTTGATACCGCCCTTTCAGCATTTCATACACGGCACGCATCCCAAGGGCATCTCCGCCCTTGGGGCGTCCTGGTCGGCCTCCGGGGCGCCATGAAAATGTATCGAAATGCGCCCATTTGGCGCCTTCGGGCAGGAATTTCTTTAGGAAAAGCGCGGCCGTAATCGCGCCCGCAAATCCACCTTCGCTGCTGTTGGCTGTGTCAGCGACATCTGATTTCAGCATATCATCATAGCGCGTCCAAAGCGGCATCCGCCACACCGGGTCATCATGATTGACGCCTGCCTCTGAAATCAGCCGCGCAATATCATGATCATTGCAGAACATCGCAGGCAGATCTGGCCCAAGCGCAACACGAGCAGCGCCGGTGAGCGTCGCATAGTCGATCAGCAGTTCAGGCTTATCTTCGCCCGCCTTGGTAAAGGCATCCGCCAGCACCAGACGCCCTTCTGCATCGGTATTGTCTATCTCAACCGTGATCCCCGCACGGCTCTTGATAATGTCTCCGGGGCGGAAGGCATGGCCAGAGATCGCATTTTCAGCAGCGGCGATCAGCATGTGAAGCCGCACCGGCAGACGGGCCTGCATAATCAGCTGAGCCAGGGCCAGTGCATGAGCTGCACCGCCCATATCCTTCTTCATNNCCTTCGGCATCGGTATTGTCGATCTGAACCGTAAGACCCTTGCGGCTCTGGTAGATATCGCCGGGGCGGAAGGCGTTGGACGAGATCGAATTCTCCACAGCCGGAACGATGACGCGCAGGTCGATGGGCAGGCGCGCATCCATGATCATCAGGGCAAGGCCAAGCACGTTGGCCGCACCGCCCATATCCTTCTTCATCAGCCGCATCGATCCACCCGGCTTGATGTTGAGACCTCCTGAATCGAAAGTCACACCTTTGCCGATCACGGCGATGCGAGGATGAGCCGGATTGCCCCATTCCAATTCAATCAGGCGCGGCGCGTGGCGTTTGTCCGCTGCTCGCCCGACGCCGTGGATCAAGGGATAGCCTTCTTCCAGAGCATCGCCCTTGGTGATGGTGATTTTTGCATCATGCGCTTTGGCAACCCGCTCTACTTCGGCTTGGAGCGCAGCCGGGCCCATATCTTCGGCAGGTGTGTTGACCATGTCGCGAACGAGAGACGTTGCTGCCGCAAGTCGCACCGTTTCAGATATTGTCGCTGGGTTGAGGGTTAGCAACACTCGCTCCGCGACCGGATCGGCTTTTGCGCGGTATCGATCAAATTGATAATGGGTCAGGAGCCAGCCCAATGCTCGCCCTCCCGGATCGCCTTCTGCAAGCCGATACGTTCCTGCTGGAAGCGCTGCCGCTGTAGGAGCCAAATCCCAGACGCCCTTATGCTCAGGCGCGCCCATCGCGACTGACCAATCGTCGGCCTTATCACCGGGGATGATGAAAACCTGATTGACCTTGCCCTTGAACTGCGCGGCTTCTGCCAAGGCGCGCGTCGCGGCGGGCAGGGCCTTAAACCAATCCTCAAAACCGGCTTTGCTGACAATCTCAATCACATGCGCCGGCTGGCCTTTGTCGGGCTGAAGGAGTGTCGAATAATCAGTCATCAAATGGTGTCCGTTTGTTCAATGTCTTGGGCCGCGAGGCGCAGCAAAGTGATCCGCGCTTTGCCATAATCACGCTGAATGTCGGTATCGAAGCCTGCAACGTCAACCACCTCTTTGCGAGACGTCTCAATGCTGATGAGGGTTGCGGGGCCGATCCAGCCGAGCCTGTTGAGCTTATCAAGCGCCACTGATCCCGCGCCGCTTTCATAAGGCGGATCCATCAAGATCAGGTCATAAGGCTTTGGCGCGCGGGGCAGCCCAAGCACCGATTGCGCCCGAATGTCTGGCCGAGAGAGGCCAAGTTTGTCAGCATTGGCCTTCAAAGCGTCAATCGCGGCACGATCTTGCTCAACAAAAGTGCAGGAAGCCGCACCGCGCGACAAGGCCTCCAAACCCAAAGCGCCAGACCCAGCAAATAGATCAGCGACACTCAGTTCTTCGAAATCGCCCAATCGGCTGACCAACATCGAAAAAAGCGCTTCCCGCGTGCGATCAGCGGTCGGCCGAGTTGCATCGCCCTTTGGCGCGACGAGTGGACGCCCCCGCCACTTCCCAGAAATGATCCGCATCTCAGCGCGTCCGGCGTGTTGGCGCGACGTCACCCGCTTTCATGCGCGCGACCAAATTGCGATCTGCCTCAACCACTTGGCCAACCGGCAAATCAAGCAGTTCAAAGGGGCCATAGCTGGTTCGGATCAGGCGAGAGACTTCAAGGCCGAGATAGGCCAGCACATTGCGGACTTCGCGATTCTTGCCCTCGGTCAGCTTCATTTCAATCCAAAGATTGGCACCCGTTCGCCGCTCCATATTGGCGTCAATGGGCCCATAACGCATACCATCAATCTCAACGCCATCCATCAAATCCTCAAGCTGCGCCTGCGTGACATTGCCATAGGCACGGGCGCGATAAGTGCGGACGACTTGAGAGGAGGGCAACTCCAAAGCGCGCTTCAATTCGCCGTCTGTTGTCATGAGCAGCAGGCCTTCGGTGTTGAGATCGAGGCGGCCAACGGGAATGACGCGCGGCAGACCTTGGGGCAGTACATCATAGATGGTGCGCCGCCCTTTGGGGTCACGCTCCGCCGTCAAGACGCCACTGGGTTTGTGAAACATGAAGAGGCGTGCGGCTTTGGTAGGCCCAACTTCTTTGCCATCGACCGTGACGCCCGCAAGCGAGGTGAGAACGGTCGCAGGAGTGGTTAGCACTTGGCCATTGATGGCGATGCGGCCATCCGCAATCATCCGTTCAATTTCGCGGCGGGAGGCAATTCCAGCGCGCGCGAGCAGCTTTGCAATGCGAGAGCCTTCGCGGCTTTCTGAAGGAGCGTAACTTTTTGGTTCTTTCATGCGAACAGTCGATAGTCGCTTACGGGAGAATTTGCCATGCGCCTTATTTCTGCAGCTGTGTCGATCATTGGTGTAACCATTGCCAGCGCTCAGGCGCCCGGCTCAAAGCCTCCTGTTGTTGTCGAGCTCTTCACAAGCCAAGGGTGTTCATCCTGCCCACCGGCAGATGCCTTCATCGAAGAATTGGGCAAGCGGAGCGATCTTGTCGTCTTGACCCGTTCGGTTACCTATTGGGATCGGCTTGGCTGGAAAGACTCGCTTGGGCGCGCCGCCAATACTGATCTCCAAAATGCCTATGCGCGCAGGGGTGGGGAAGGCGCTGGCGTCTATACGCCTCAAACCATGGTGCAAGGTCAGCTTGGCGCAGTTGGATCAGACAAAGCCAAAGTCTTTGCCCAGCTCCGCCGCGCCAAAGAAAGCCAAAGCGCTGCCATTGTGGTGAAGGACAAATTTGCTGGCGTGTCCGGCACCGGCGGCCCCGCTCAGCTTGCCCTTGTCACGTTCAAGCCAGAGGTGGTTGTGCGCATTGGCAGCGGAGAAAATGGCGGACGGACAATCCGATACACCAATGTTGTCGTGTCGGAGCAAGTGATTGGGCGCTGGTCAGGAAAAACCGAAACTTATGCCCTGCCATCAAAAGCACCAGCCACTGGGTACAAACAAGCTCTCATCCTGCAGAAAGAAGGGGCAGGGGCCATTCTTGCTGGGACTTACCTATAAGGCCTATTTGAAGACGCCGCAGACGATCCGGTCTCCGCTATTGCCCGTCGGGTCAGTTTTATAATCGTCTGCCTTTGCATGGATGACGAGAGCCGCGCCATCGGCGTCCATCAATCCGCCTTCTCCCATCATCTTTGCGCCATGAAGATCGAAGGTCAGTGTTCCACGGCCTTTTGCATTTACGATAAGGTTGGGCATGTCTCCGGCATGGCTGCCCATCGGATTTTCGCGGCCATGTTGTTTGCCATCAGGATTCCAATGCGGACCAGCGCTTGTGAACTTCGGCGCTTCGCACTTCCCGACGGCGTGAATGTGAAGGCCCTTTTCACCGGGCTCCAAGCCCTTAGCCTTGATCCGCACTTGGAGGCTGTGGCTCGTCTGGCGGATGGTGGCTGTGCCCATGGCTTTGCCCGATGCATCCATCAGCATCGCTTTCACGGGCTTTGATGTTTGGGCCTCAGCGGTTGAGGCAAGTGCGACCAAAGCGATGGCAGCGAATCCGGTTCTGATCATTGGGAGAGCCTTTCCTGTATCGTTTGATGGAAGTGATAAATGCCGGCCTCCAACGTGCCAAGCGTCAGATGATCGACTGCGCCTGATGTCAGGCCTTCCTGACCCAAAGCGGCCGCGCGGAAATCTTCGGACGCAAAAACGCCGCCGTCCAACAAATCCCAACTGCGCTGCCAATGGCTTTGCGCTTTTTCTGTCTTTGGCGCTTCCGGAATGAGCATGAAATCTTCAACCAATGTCCGATCAACGCTTTGCGGCATCAGCGTCATGATGTTCACATAGTCAGGGCTAACGACCACAACCGTTGCGGGAAACAGCTGATAAGCAAAGGTGATCACTGACCGCAGCTCTGGCCAATTGCCCATATCGATATCGGCCAGCTCAGCAGCGCGGCCGACGGCCGATCGCTGATGCGGGCCAACGCGGTCTCCGGAGGTCACGCCATCCTTAAAAAAGGGCCCAATCGTATTCGCGTGCAGGCGCGTGACATGATAGCTTTCAAGGAAAGCATCCATGATCAGCTTCCAATTGCCGGCCACATCATGCGTGCGACGATTGAAGAGATGAAGATCGCGCATGCCAAACGCATCGAAATCCGCGCCAAGGGTTTCAGCTTCGGAAAAGTCTGCTTCGGCTCCGGACGCAAACCAAATGAGGCCGCCCGCTTCTTTCGTTGGTAAGCGCTTCAGTCCGTGGAGCGCCTTGTCCAGTCCTGGAAAAGTCTCTGGACGAGGCATGCCGATCAGATTTCCATCCAGCTTATAGGTCCAAGCGTGATACGGGCAGACCAAGCGGCTCGCGCAGACAATCTCACTCCCTTCCACCAATCGCGTACCGCGATGCTGGCAGACATTGAGGAATACATGCGCGACACCTTCGCTATCGCGCGCAATGAGCAAAGGCCTCCCCGTGCCATCATGCGCCACCGCCATATTGCGATCAGGGAGTAATGCGGACGGAGCAATCACTTGCGGCAATATATCAAACAGCGCTGCCTTTTCTCGGGCGAAATGATCAGGGCATGTGTAGACCGAGGCCGGGACGGTGGTGATCGCATCGGCCTTTCGCGCAGTTCCATCGGCGATTTGTTGCGCCAGCGCCTGTTGACCGAATGTTGGGCTGTGGATTGTCATTGTTGCAAATCCTGTAACTCTCCGCTGGCCTTCACCAGATTTCGCGTTAGGTTGCCCTGAAAAGGGGAAGGGAGCAAGTCGCGTGAGTAGAGTCAGCCAATCCGTAGGGGCATATCCCGTCGCTCAATCAACAGGAGCGGCGAAATGACAATCGAACTCATCAATACGCTGATTTTCGTCGGTCTGATGGCTGGCTTGGTGCTGGCTGGCTCCACGGTTCCGGCATTCAAGCCTTACCTCCGCAAAATGCCAATTGTGTCTTTCTTGTTGGGGATATCGAGCGGCTTTCCGCTGACTCTGCTCTTAGCCACGATGACATTCTGGTTGGCGAAGGAAGGGATTGATAAGAAAACCATTGGCTTCGCTGTCGGTTTGACCACCCCTTACACGCTCAAGTTTCTCTGGGCGCCGCTGGTCGACAAACTGCCGCTTCCCTTCCTCACCAAGACCTTCGGCCAGAGGCGGGGCTGGCTCTTCTTCATCCAGGCGCTTTTGATCATTGCGATTTGGAATTTGGGCGCAAGCGATCCGGCCAATAATCTGGCGTTCTTCGCGGTTTGGGCGATTATCGTCGCGTTCCTGTCCGCCACGCAGGACATTGTAATCGACGCCTATCGCATCGAGATTTTGGCCGATGATGAAATGGCGCATGGCACTGCAACCAACCAGTTCGGCTATCGCACAGGCAATCTGCTTGCTGGCGCTGGAACCATCTATCTCGCTTCCTCGGAAGGATTGGGCCTTGGGTGGGCCATGGCTTATGGTCTGACCGGGATGTGCATCATTCCGGCCATTCTTGGCGCTCTTTGGGCTGGGCCAGGCAGATATGTGGATCGTTATGCGCAAGCCAAGGGCATGACGCCCGGACAGTGGCTAGCCGAAACGGTCGTCAATCCGTTCCGTGAGTTTTTGGGTCGGAATGGCGCAGCTTTGATCCTTGGTTTCGTGCTTATCTACAAGGTCGGCGACGCCATGGGGCAAATCATGTTGGCTCCCATGATCGTTGAGCTGGGCTTTTCCGACACAGACTATATCACCGCCAATAAAGCCTGGGGCTTTGGCGCGTTGATTGTGGGTTCTGCGCTTGCCGCACCCTTCATCCTGTTCCTCGGGATGGGACGGGCGCTGCTTTATTCTGGTTTGCTGATGATGTTTTCGAACGTGATGTTTATGATTCTAGCGGCGACCGGCAATAATTATTGGATGCTCGTCGCCGCCATTGTGACCGAGAATATCACCAGCGGCATCGGGTTGACGGTTTTCACAACTTACCTGTCTGGCCTCTCGAGCCTTGCGTATACGGCGACGCAATTTGCCTTGCTTTCCTCCTTTGCCGCGGTTGGGCGGACGTGGATGGCGGCACCTGCTGGCTATGTCGCTGACTCGCTCGATTGGGTCGGCTTCTGGGGCTTTACCGTTGTTGCAGCAATGCCAGGGATGCTGCTGCTCTGGTTGCTTTGGAAAAAGGGCTATGTCGTCGATACCGTGCGTCAGCCCAGCACTGAAGATGACGGGCACGCCGTGGAGGCGAAGGCGGGGTGAAGGTGCCTACCAACATCTGAAATCTGTCATTCCGGACTTGATCCGGAATCCATGCCTCACTGTCTGACACAAGCTTGAAGCATCCAGTTTTACGGGACTTTTGAGGCATGGATCCCGGATCAAGTCCGGGATGACGGGGGTGCAAATCAAATGTGCGATGCTTCAATCCGGCAATTGTCCGTTTGCTTCCAACACTTCGCCCGCAAGATAGAGCGAACCGCAAATAAGGATAGGGCCCTTGGTGCGATTTGCGAGCAAGCGCATCGCTGAGTCAATGTTCGGGGCCGCTTGCACATCCTCCATGCCCGCTGTCCTTGCCATCGCAGCCAGATCATCGGGCAGATGATGAGCGTGGCCGGGGACGGGGAGGGCAATGAACTTGTCCGCCTGTGACGCCAGTTCCCCAGTGAACCCCTCAGCGTCCTTATTGGCCAGCATTCCGCAGATAATCGCTAGCTTGCCATCGATGGGTGTCCGCGACCGGAAAAACTCGGTCAAGCGTTCGGCACATTGGAGATTATGACCGCCGTCTAGCCATATTTCCGGAGCGTTAGGCGCAAGCGCGGTGAGAGGCCCCGGCGACAGCTTTTGCAATCGGGCCGGCCAATGCGCCCATTTCATCGCGGCCTTGAGCGCTGGTTCTGGCACTTCAATGGCGGTTTGATGGCGGAGCATGGCAACGGCCAATGCGGCATTATCGGCCTGATGGGCTCCCGCCATATCGGGGAGGGGGAGGGACAGTTTCCCGGCCTCATCTCGATAATGAAGCTGGCCGGCATAGATGGCCGCATCCCAGCTTTGCTTGCGCGGGAGCCAGTGCGCTCCTGCTTTGCGCGCTTGGTCGGCAATTGCTGCCTCCATGGCCTTGCTATAGTCGTGCGTGACGAGCGGAGCGTTCGCCTTTGCAATCCCCGCCTTTTCAAAGGCAATCCGCGCCATGGGGTCCGCAGGAACACCGTCTTCGGGCGAGAGCAGAAATTCCTTATGATCAATTCCAAGTGCCGCGATACCGCAGATCGTTGGGGTCTCAATGATATTTGTTGCATCGAGCCGTCCGCCCAAGCCAACCTCAATGATCGCAGCGTCGGCGGGCGTGCGGGCAAAGGCCAGGAAGGCCGCGCAGGTGGTGATCTCGAAGAAGGTAATCTCATCCGGCCCGTTGGCCGCCACGCATTCATCCAAGAGTGCCGTCAGCGCAGGTTCGGAAATCAACTCTCCGGCCAGCCGGATGCGTTCATGAAACCGCGCAAGATGGGGCGAGGTATAGGCATGCACCTTATCCCCCCCGGCCTCAAGCCCGGCGCGGATCATCGCTTGGGTCGATCCCTTGCCATTGGTGCCCGCGATATGGATCACGGGCGGCAGGCGGCGTTCGGGGTTGCCAAGCGCCGCCAGCAGGCGATGCACCCGGTCCAGCGTCAGATCGATGACCTTGGGGTGCAAGGTCATCATCCGTTCAAGAATCAGGTCAGATCCGCTCACTTCTGTTCCGCCAGACCCGCCGGTTCGCCGGGGGGTGGCAAATCACCCCGAACGGCCGGCGCCTGACCGGACAACATACGCAAAATGGTGATCAGTTCTTCGCGCAGGTTCTTGCGGTGGGTAACCCGGTCCAGCATGCCGTGGTCCAAGAGATACTCGGCGCGCTGAAACCCTTCAGGCAGCTTTTCGCGAATCGTCTGCTCAATTACACGCGGCCCGGCAAAGCAGATCAGCGCATTGGGTTCGGAAATCTGCACATCGCCCAGCATGGCATAGCTTGCCGTCACGCCGCCGGTCGTCGGATGCGTCAGCACGACTACATAGGGCAGCCGCGCCTCCTTCAGCATCTGCACAGCCACCGTCGTACGGGGCATCTGCATCAACGACAGAATGCCTTCCTGCATCCGCGCGCC
>DLOX01000185.1 GCA_002478575.1 Sphingomonadales bacterium UBA7473
TCACTTCTTGAGCAGCCTTGGGATCATTCCAAAGCGATTGATCTTCAACCTTGGCATTCAGCTCTTCGAGCCGCTTTAACGCGCGATCCCAATCCAGAAAGCGGCGGAGCAAATCCAGCGCCTGGTTGATTTGATCGACATGGGATTGCGCTTCAGCGCGCATTATCATTCTCCAATTTTGGCTTGTAACGAAGGCGGTTAGTAAATTCCGCCTTCCCTTTGCAAGAATTCATTGTCGCGCGGTTGCGAACTGGATTGCTTTTGCTGAGTGGCGGCTTTGGGCGCTGCCTTTTCTTTGGGCTTGGCAATTTCGTCGCGACGGATCGTCCGGCGGGGTTCGCTTTCGGCTTTAAACGCCTCCCAAATGATCCCGGCTTTCGGATCAGTTCCCGGCCAAGCACCAAAGACGCGCTTTCCTGATTTGCGCTCAATGCGAACCATGCGGATGCCTGCGGGCGCTTTGAACGGCACCACTGGCATGTCCTTCATCGCCTTTGACGCAAAGTCCAAGAAGATCGGCACAGCAACTGTTCCGCCCTGCGCATATCCGCCCATCGGACGGGGCTGATCATAGCCAAGATATACACCTGCGATCAAATCTGCCGACCCGCCCACAAACCAGACATTCGTCGGGCCAGTCGAGGTTCCCGTCTTGCCGAAAATCGGGCGATTCAATTTCTGCAACGCAGGTGCTGTTCCGCGCAGGATGACACCCTCCAACATATGCACTGTCTGATAAGCCGATTGCGCATCCATGGCTTGTTTTGTGATGGGTGTGGGTCGAGGCATCGGTTTGCCATCCCAATCCGGCATGTTGCAGCCATTGCATTTGCGATTATCTGCCTTGAAACGAACCTTGCCCTGCCGATCTTGAACATAGTCAATGAGGGTTGGCTTAACGTCTCGGCCATTGCGGGCCAAAATCGAATAGGCATTGACCAACTTCGTCACCGTTGTGTCCCCTGCCCCTAAAGACATGGCAAGAACTGGCGAATAGGGCTCATTCTCTTTGCTGATCCCTGTTGCTGCCGCCAGCTTCACGACATTTTCCATGCCCGTCTGTGAGGCTGCGCGCACGGTCATGAGGTTGCGGGATTGCTCAAGGCCCCAACGCATGGTTTGTGGTCCTGCCCCACCGCCACCGAAATTCCGGAAGCATTTCCGGCCAAGTTTAGCCGATTGATAGACGCAGAATGGCCCATCGACGATGATCGAAGCTGGCGTCATCCCTGCATCAAGCGCCGCTGCATAAACGAAAGGCTTGATACTTGACCCTGGCTGCCGCCAAGCCTGTGTCGCGCGGTTATATTTCTGAATACGCGCATCAAAGCCGCCCTGCATTGCCAGAACGCGGCCCGTGTGTGGGTCTTGCGCCACCATGCCACCAGAGATTTCAGGCACAGATCGAAGTGTCCAGGAGCCGCCCTCATTCTTGACGAGGATCACGTCACCTTCGGCCAACAAATTGAAAGCAGGTGTCGCAGTTCGACGCTTTGGCATTTGGGCCGCCCAAGCCGGCATTGTTCCCGTCTTGCCATCCACAAAACCGATCGACGCCGCAGTTTGTGACTTGGAAAGGACAACTGCCGGTTTCCAGTCAGGATATCCACCACCAAGATTCGTTGCAGCCAAGCGAGCTTGCCAGCCTTTTCCGGCTTCAATAGTGGCGATTGGCCCCGTCCAGCCGCGTCCACTTTCAAAGCGCATCAGGCCGTCGCGAAGGGCCTCCTCCATGTCAGCTTGCAACTTTGGATCAAGCGATGTGCGGACCCATAGACCGCCGCCATAAACGCTGTAGGGATTGCGGCCATTGTCCGGGTTTTCCCCAAATTTGGCAATCAGCTCTTGGCGAACCTCTTCAACAAAATAGCCTCCAACTGGTGCTTCTGCTGCTTCTGAACGCGGCACAGTGCCAAGAGGCAAGGACTTTGCGGCGATTGCGACATCGTCGGTGATAAATTCATTATCGACCATTTCGTCGAGCACCCAATTGCGGCGTTCAATGGCGCGGTCATAGAATCGCTCTGGGCGATAATTGGAAGGTCCTTTTGGGAGGATGGCAATATAGGCCATCTCGTTCAATGACAGTTCGTTCACATCCTTGTTGAAATAAGCGCGTGATGCCGCCTGAACGCCAAAGCTATTCCGCCCCAACGCGATTTCATTGAGGTAGATTTCCAGAATTTCCTGTTTGGTCAGCACCTCTTCGATGCGACCTGCTAGAATGGCTTCTTTCAGTTTCCGCAGGACAGAATATTCGTCGGTTAGGAGCAAGTTCTTGGCGACTTGCTGCGTAATCGTCGATCCACCGCGTGCGCGCTCCCCCGAACCAAGCTTGGTGACATAATCAAAGACTGCGCCAAGCAAGCCCTGATAATCCAAGCCGCCATGTTCAAAAAAGGTTTTGTCTTCTGCGGCCAAGAAAGCACGGATCAACAGTGGCGGATATTCTTCGAATCGCAACTGTACACGCCGTTCGCGCGCGAAGCTTTCAACAGGGGTCCCATCAACCGACCGCACATAGCTTGGAAGCAGCGGCTGATAGTTTTTCAGTTGGTCAACCGATGGCAAATTTCGCGCGACGAAAAGCCATAGCAAAAACCAAGCAAGTGCTGCTAAACCAATAAGATAAACGCCCCAGCGCACCCAGCGCCTGTGCCAATTTTCACTAAACCAAGCCTTCACGCCGCTGGTCTGGCGCTTCAAGCTGATTTTTACGCTGTCGGGCTGGCTACTGTCGTCCATGCCTTGCCATCTAGCCAGCTTTCAAAGCGAAGGCCAGAGGCTCTGCGGTGGATTTCGACTAACGAGAGGCTGTGCGCTGCGCGAAGTGGATATCGATGGCTTTGCGCATCCCTGTTGCGATTTGCCGCTGCCCTTCGCCACTGACCAAGCGATTGGTATCATCCGCATTGGTCAAATAGCCCACTTCAAGCAGAATTGAGGGCATGTCGGGCGATTTCAGCACAGCAAAGCCGGCATTCTTTAAGAAGTCTGGCCGAAAGCGAATTTCGCGGGACGCTTCTCGCTTCATCAGCTTCGCAAAGTTTGCGGACGCATTCATCGATTCCCGCTGAGCCAAATCGACAAGGATCGAAGCGATATCGCTATTCTCTTTGCCAAGGTTCACGCCATTAATGATGTCAGCCTTGTTTTCTCGCGCCGCATAAGCCGCAGCTTCTTTGTCTGAGGCCACTTCCGACAGTGTATAGATTGTAGCACCCGTTGCGTCCGGCGAACCTGCACTATCGGCATGTACGGAGACGAAGAGATCGGCGCCTAAATTGCGCGCAATTGCGGTGCGTTCCCGAAGGACCAAGAAGCGATCATCTTCTCGCGTAAGAGCGACGCGAACACGGCCAGCGGCAATCAGCTCGTCTCGAATGGCGCGGGCAATCGCAAGCGTCACATCTTTTTCGCGTTTTCCACCATGAGGCGAGATTGCTCCAGGATCATGACCACCATGTCCTGCATCAATCACCACCAATGGCCGACCTTTTGGGCCGTAGATTTTGGGCCGAGGCAACCCCGATTTTGGTGCATCAAGGGGAACTGTAATATTGTATCGGCTGCGCGGGGGGGCGGCACGATGCGCTTCCGGCGGCAAATATGATTTACGGCCTGATACAGCCGCTGCCGAAAAGCGCTCATTTGCGACCGGCTGAAGCGTCAAGGTCAGGCTGCGGCCATCGCTGGCAAAGCTTCCGCCCGAAACTATCGCTGGTTCGGCAAGATCAAAAACGATCCGGGCCGTGTTCTCATTGAATCGCGCTTGCCGAACCGAGGACACAAAACCTGACCCACCTTGCCCTGCACCGGGCGTCGCGCCGGAGACGTCGACTGCGATCCGGTTCGGCCCTGCCAAGGTAAAGCTGCTTGCCTTTTCAACCACATCATCAAAGCGGATAATGATCTGCCGATCATCAACGGCGACCGCCGTCACCGTTCCTGCTTCGGCGGCAGAAAAAGGCGCAAGTACCGCGAATAAGAAGGTGGACACAGCCATAACGTGGTTTTGCACTGACCGAGGCCTGCGCGTCCAGAGGGAAAAACTGGTCAATTGGTTTCTCACACCTTATCCATTCGATAAGGCGCGATTAGGCGGTTGCTTCCAAAATCAGGGTGTATCAAGAAGGTAAACAGAAAATTTGCCATATCATGGCCAAGAATTAACTTAGAGGCAGCGCTTGCCCCTGCTCGTCTCGCCTGCTAGCGACCAACAGGCAGGGCCAGTTTTATCCCTGCTTCGCTTTTCAGGCCCTTCCCCGGCCTGAAATCTCAGGTTGAAGCCAAATGATGCATTTAACGCTCCACTCCACCCGAATGCCGCACAGCGCGGCAGCGGTGGCGAGCGTTGCGCATGCGGGCCCCGCAGCGCGTGTGTCTTTGGCCGCGGCAGTAAAAACCCCAATCCCGTCTCCTCTGTTCCCTCATCCATTGGATGCGGTTGCGGAGGCGCGGCCAATCATTGCGTCGGCGCCGGATCTGGCAGCCACCAGACGCTCATGGAGAAAATATAATGTCAGTGCGGATGTTGATCGACGCCCGCCACGCGGAAGAAACCCGCGTCGCAGTCGTCAAGGGAAACCGGATCGAAGAATTTGATTTTGAATCGGCTGAGCATAAGCAGCTCAAAGGTAATATCTATCTTGCCAAAGTTACACGGGTAGAACCCTCGCTTCAGGCGGCCTTCGTTGAATATGGCGGCAATCGTCATGGCTTTTTGGCGTTCAGCGAAATTCACCCTGATTATTACCAAATCCCAAGGGAAGATCGCGAAGCTCTGCTCCGCGAGGAAGCAGCCCATGCCGCTGAAGAAGCCCGTCGCCGGGATGAAGAAGATGAGTTGGAGCCTTTGGATGGCCATCATGATGATGATGGGCAGGACGACGATCGCCCAGATTCTGATGAAGAAGGTGATGATGAAGGCCCAGTCGAGGCGGCAGAATCCACTGGTGGTGACGCAGATGATCATGGCAGCGAAAGCGATGATCGCGCGCGCCGCATGTCTTTCCGTCGCCGTTACAAAATTCAGGATGTGATCCACAGGCGGCAAGTTCTGCTGATCCAAGTGGTCAAGGAAGAGCGCGGCAATAAGGGCGCTGCCCTCACCACCTATCTCAGCCTTGCTGGTCGCTATTGCGTGCTTATGCCCAACAGCACGCATGGCGGCGGGATCAGCCGGAAGATTTCCAATGGCGCTGATCGCAAGCGGTTGAAGTCTATCCTGTCAGATTTGAACTTGCCAACCAGCATGGGCTGCATCGTGCGGACGGCTGGCCTTGCCCGGACAAAGACCGAAATCAAGCGCGACTTTGATTATCTCGCCCGGCTTTGGGATGACATTCGGGAACTTACGCTGAAATCCAGCGCCCCTGCCCTCATTCACAATGACAGCGATCTGATCAAACGCGCAATTCGCGATATCTATAATCGCGATATTGAAGATGTCTTGGTCGAAGGCGAGCATGGGTATCGCGCCGCCCGCGATTATATGAAGCTCTTGATGCCAAGTCATGCGAAGAAGGTGAAGCCTTACGCAGACGCGGTGCCGCTTTACCAACGCTATGGCGTCGAAGATCAGTTGAACGCCATGTATCAGCCGGTGGTTCAGCTGAAATCGGGCGGCTATTTGGTGATCAACCCAACTGAAGCTTTGGTTTCGATCGACATCAACTCAGGCCGTTCAACGCGCGAGCATGGCATTGAGCAAACGGCAGTCGCAACGAACCTTGAAGCAGCGCATGAGATCGCGCGGCAGTTGAGGTTGCGCGACATGGCGGGCCTCGTCGT
>DLOX01000149.1:0-277 GCA_002478575.1 Sphingomonadales bacterium UBA7473
CAAGCTCTTCCAATTCCCGGTTCACATGGATGCGAACCGCTTGGAAGGTGCGCGTCGCTGGATCCTTTTTATCGCCCTCACGCCAGCCGACAGCTTTGCGAACAACCCGCGCCAGTTCTGCGGTGCGCGTCAGAGGCCGCGATGCGACAATGAAGCGAGCGATGCGCCGAGACTTGGGCTCATCGCCATAGCGGAAGATGACATTGGCGATTGTCTCTTCTTCGGCAGTGTTGAGGAAGTCTGCAGCGCTTTCACCGTCTTGCGCCATCCGCATATC
>DLOX01000149.1:325-14603 GCA_002478575.1 Sphingomonadales bacterium UBA7473
AAGGAGAACCCCCTCTCCGCCTGATCAAGCTGCATGGAAGACACGCCAATATCAAGCGTGACCCCATCAACAGGCTCTTCGACATAGGCCGCCATCGAAGAGAAATTGGCATTCACCAATCGAAACTTCACACCTTCAGGCATGTTCGCAGCCGCAACGGCACTCTCGTCCCGATCAAAGGCGATGACCGATGCCCCCGCCTCCAAAAAGGCTTTGCTATATCCGCCAGCGCCGAAGGTTCCATCGACATGCGTTTCGCCCGGCACAATCGAGAGGGCCGCCATGACTTCGTCGATCAGAACTGGAATGTGAGGCGCAGGGACCGTCATTTCCGCCCCTTCTGGCTCATCGTCCAGCGGCACAGATCCTTCATATCCTCATCTATCTCTTCAGAGGCATAGAGGGTTTCGGGATCCCAAATCTCAATCGTATCGCCATTGGCGTAGAAGAAAGCCAAGTCCGTCAGATTAGCTTTTTGGGTGTGGAAGGCGGGGATGATGCAGCGGCCAGACTCGTCAAATGGGATTTTCTCAACGGGGCCGAAAGCGCGGCGCTTCCGATTGTCGCGATCAAAATTCTCGCCAGAAGCCCGCGCCGCCCGCTCATCCTCACGCAATTCTTCACGCAGCAGATGCGCCCAAGCCTGATCATAAGCGATGAGACATTTTGATTTTTCATGCAGTGCGATGGTGACGGACGGCTCTTTGCTGTTCGCATCGATGGTCGATCGGAAGGTCGCTGGGATCGTCAGCCGGCCCTTAGCGTCAATGCCGCTTCGTCCATAGCCTTGATATAGTTCGCGCTGATCCACGCCGACATCCATCCCAATAAACTCACTGGATGGAGGGGATGCTCTCTGCGGCAATCTCTACGCGAAATGGAATCACGCAAACTGGAGAATCAAGCCCACCCACCCTTTGTCATAAAGAGAGGGTTAACAGGGGATAGAACGGGATACAACGGGATTTTCCGGGAAATTACGGTCCTGAAGCTTCCTTTTCTCGTAAATTTGAGTCATCTCGACCGACGAGCTCCCTCTTGTTCTTTTTTTGATCTTGGTTCGGCTGCGCAACGACTGGCGGCAGACCCTTGGCCAGCGACTCGACAAGGGCAAGGATAGCGCCAGCATTGCTGCCCCCTTCTTCAAGGCGGCTTGCCTCATCCAGAAGGTCAGCGTCGGCGACCAGCTCAGCCCTGCCCTTGCCAATGCGGCAGGAGGCGCGAAGTCCATCGTCAGCCAACTCACAAGCGTTCGATTGCGTCGTCCAACGGCCCGGAGCGTTGGTGGAAATGGCCTCTCCCATCAGGTGGTTTTCGCCCGCCGCCTCATGTTCATGAGTATCGGCCCCAGCAGCAGTCATCGTCACCTTCCAATGGGTGAACAACGGATCCAGCAACGTCACAGGCGGAGCACGACGCGGATCGCCCAATCCATAAAGGCTTGGCCATTCCAACTGCGGATCAGCAAAAATGACAACGCGTCCGCCGGCCAGAACCCACTCATCAAGCACAACCAACTCCTGAGGCGACAAAGCCGTTGGTTGAGCCAGCATCAGCAAGCGGAACGATTTCAAATTCTTAAGGGTAACAAGGTCTATGGGCTGCACATCGAAGCGCCTGCGTAAGGCGTCAATGATCGGGGCCGTTTGCGTCTCTTGCGAAAAGGCAAGTTCGGGATCACCCTCTGCCCAGAAGAGCGGCAATGCAGACAAGACTGCAATAGGCTCTTTGACTTGGGGCTCGGATTGATCGCTGGGTGAGCAGGCTGTCATCAGGCCAAGCACAACTGCCGACAGAGCGCGCCATCCGAATGCTATGGCACGACCCCATTGCCGGGAACGACGGCGGGCGCGGTGGTTATATTGCCCGCGACGACGCTGTTGTCAGGTGCGCGCGGCACAACACCCAAGTCTGACAAGGGCTCATCTTCTGATTTGTCTTTTTGAGAAATCGGCTGATCTGTCGTGGCGCTGCGATCATCAATGAAGGCAACGACAACTGTGGTTAAGGCCACGAGCAAGAGAACAACCGCCAAGCCTGTCAGACCAACACGAACGCGTTGCATACCCGCTCTGCTGCTATCTAAGCGATCTTCCAACAAAAAAACTCCCTACCGCCCGCGTGATTATCGCAGACTGTAAACAAATGTCTATCCCCCACTCCCTCCCACGGGGAATACGGGTCAGACTCTAGTTCAGGGAGGAAATGGTTTGATCGACCAGCGCCTTGTCGACGCTGGCATCATGCTTGTCCGCGATCAGCGCCGCCGCCGCAGCAGCAGCCATTTGAGCGGCTTGAGCCCGAACATCAGCGATAGCGGCGATCTCCGCTGCACCGATCTTCTGTTCGGCCATGGCTTGACGGCGAGCGATCAAAGCGGTTGCGTCCGCTTTGGCTTTGGCAACGATATCCTTGGCTTCAGCTTCAGCAGCCGCCTTCATGTCAACGACATCTTGTGCCGCTTGCTTGGCCTTGGCTTCATATTCGGCTTTGATCGCCTCTGCTTCCTTACGGAGATTTTCGGCCGCTGCCAGCTGTTCCTTGATGCCATCGATCTTGGCATCAAGCGCCCCACCAATCATGGCAGGCACTTTCTTCCAGATCGCTAGGCCAATGACGACAAGCATCGCAACCGCGACCCACATCGTGGCGTCCATACCCAAAGCTTTGGGCTTGGCATGAGCTTCGCCGCCATGAGGCGCTTCGGTTGTTGCGACTGTTTGATTTGCGTCAGCCATTGGCCATTACCGTCTTTACTGCAGTGGCAGCCTGAGCTGCCGTTACCTTAGCGCCCGAGACTTTAGCGACAATATCCGCTGCCGCCTCTGACGCCATGGCTTCGATAGAGGCCATGGCTGTCGCGCGTGCTTTGGCGATCCCGCCCTCAGCTTCAGCCAGCTTGGCGCCAATTTCGGCGTCCGCCTTAGCAAGCCGATTTTCGGCATCCTTAGCGGCCTTTGCCTTAGCAGCTGCCGCTTCGGCTTGCGCCGCAGCACGAGCCGCCATCAGATCCGCCGAGGACGAACCCTCCATCGTGAGTGCTTCAGCCTTTGCCCGTTCCGCCGCCACCAAATCATCGGCAATCTTGCGATCGCGCGCATCAACAGTGGCTTCGATCTTGGGCAGCATCCCGCGCCCGATCACAAAATAGATCAGGCCGAAAACAATCAGCAACCAAAAGGCTTGGCTGGCATATGTTTCCAGGATTTGGGCAATTTGAGGCATGGCGGAGGGCCGTCCTTACGTTTGGTTCTGTTTGGCTTAGGCGACGAAGATCAGGATCATCGCGACCACGAAGGCCAACAGACCCAAAAGTTCAGCAGCGGCGAAGCCGATGAACAAACGACCTTGCTGACCGTCAGCAGCCGCCGGGTTGCGAAGAGCGCCTTGAAGGAAGGAACCGAAAACATTGCCCACGCCGCCTGCTGCCAAACCGGCACCAATTGCTGCGAGACCGGCACCGATCAACTTTGCTGCTTCTGCGTCCATGATAAAACTCCTTTGAAAAAACCGTGTTGGGTTGGAAAAAACTTAGTGAAGATTGACCGCGTCATTGATGTAGAGCGAGGTCAACAGGGCGAAAACATAGGCCTGAATGGCGCACACCAGCAGCTCAAGCAGCGTGATACCAATCATCAGGATGAAGCTGGGAAGCGATACAACCGCACCGACCCAAGCCGCTTCTGCATTGAGGCCATTGATCACAAAGCCTGCAAGCACCTTCATCAGCACGTGACCCGCGGTCATCGCAACGAACAACCGCAGCGCGAGCGAAAAAGGACGGATGAGGAAGGAGAAAAGCTCAATCGCGGGGATCAGCCACATCAACCACCATGGCGTACCATGGGGCACGAAAAGCGCGAAGAAGTGGAAGCCGTGACGCCACAGGCCAACAACCAACACCGTACCAAAGCTCATGATCGCAAGGATTGCGGTTACGGTCAGATGGCTCGTCACGGTGAAGCCATGCACGCCGGGCACGATACCAAAGGGCATCATGCCCATGAAGTTCGCAACCAGAATGAACATGAAAAGCGAGAAGACCAAAGGCACATAGGCCTTGCCTTCTGGGCCAACGCTTGAGGACACCATATTATTGATGAAGCCCGTTACGCTTTCGACAGCGGCTTGCCAGCGACCAGGAACAATCGCGCCCTTCATGCCGCCTGCCATGAACACCCAAATGGCACCCAGCACAAGCAACATGAACAGCGAAGAGTTGGTGAAGGAGATGTCATATCCACCAAGCGTCAGATGAGCGATAGGCTCAATCTGGAACTGGTGCATCGGATCAATCTTGCCGCCTTCGGATGCCACTATGCTTCAACCCCGTTTAAGATGCGCCAAAACCCGCACAAAGCGGGGCGCAAAGACATGACGAAAGCGCCCGAACTATTCCGGACGCTCTTGCGAAATCCTATATATGTTTCTGAAGGCCACACCGATCCCAAGGAACATGCAAACCAACAGAGCCGCAGGGGCTGTGTTCGCAAATTGGTCGATCACCCAACCAATCAACGCACCACCCGCAGGCCCGGCAATCAATTCGGTCAACACACGATTGCCCTGCCGCATTCCTTTGGCGGGCACCGCGTGCCTTTCTCCCGAACGGATTTGTTCGGCCTTCCGGACCTGTTTCAGCTGCATGTCTAACGAATCGAGCCGAGGGTCTTTCGGGCTTTCACCGTCCTGCGCGGGATCAAACTGTGTCATGTCGATTCGCACCTTCTTTTGAAAAGGAAACCGCCATGTCGCCAACGCGATCCCGCCAAGGCACAGGCCCTTTAGAAAGCGAGTGAGCGCAAGTCAACCGAGCCTGTTGCAGTGCGGCAAGAAAGCGAAGCATCACAGAAAGCCGAGCAAAAGCCCGCCGAGTGCCATCACGCCCAACATTCTAAAGATGCCAAATTTTAGAGCAAACAACAGGATCAACGCCAGAATCGAAAGGATCGCCGCCTTCCCATCATAGCTTCCCCACAGCGGCAAAGTGACTCTCAGCGGCCCGGCCTCCACCAATTCGGTCTGGGCAAAAAGAACATGAAGCGCGAACCAAAGCGTCAGATTGGCGATGACACCAACAACAGACGCGGTCAGTGCGGACAAAGCCCCGCGCAGCCGCGTGGCGCTCCGCAAATGATCAATCCAAGGGGCAAGCGCGAAGATCCAAAGGAAGCAAGGCGCGAACGTCACCCAAGTTGTCAGCCCTGCGCCAATCATCCCGGCAACCATCGGCGTGAACGGTTCGGGCATTCGGTAAGCTGCAAGAAAACCGACGAACTGCGTGACCATGATCAGTGGCCCCGGCGTCGTTTCAGCAAGGCCAAGGCCATCGGCCATCTCCCGCGCCTGCAACCAGCCATAGCCCTGCACCGCTTCCTGCGCCATGTAAGAGAGGACCGCATAGGCCCCGCCGAAGGTCACAATCGCAAGCTTTGAAAAGAAGGCGCCGACATCCCAAAGCACATGATCTGGCCCCAATGCCGCAAGGACCGCAACCATCGGCGCCGCCCAAATCGCGCCCCAGATCAGAATCGTCCGGATCATCGGCGCGATAGCAGGTTTGGGTCCAATCACTGCCGTTGAGGGCGAAAGCGCCAGCCACTCGGGCTTCGTCAGCGCGACGACAAACCCAATCAGACCAGCACCAAGCACGATCAGCGGAAAGGGCAAATTGAACAGCGCGAGCCCCAGAAACGCCGCGACTGCCAATCCACGCTTCAACCCCGTATCCAAAGACCGCCCCGCGATCCGGAGCAACGCCTGCACCACAATCGCCAACACCGCCGCTTTGATGCCAAGGAAAATCGCCTGCATCCATCCAAGGTCAGCCGCGGTTGCATAGAGGATCGACAGCAGCAGCATAACCAATGCCCCCGGCGCAACGAACAACAGCCCCGCCGCAAGACCGCCTTTCACCCCATGCAATTTCCAGCCCACATAAGTGGCAAGCTGCTGCGCCTCTGGGCCGGGGAGCAAATGACAGAAATTGAGCGCGTGGAGATAATCCTGCTCGCTGATCCAGCCGCGATCATCGACCAGCTCCTTATGCATCAAGGCAATTTGCCCCGCCGGGCCGCCGAAATTGATGAGGCCAATGCGACCAAACAAGCGCGTGAGCTCAGCTAAACTAGGCTGAGCCGCTGTCGCCATCATTCCGAAAGCAACTTTGCGAGATCGGCCTTCCAGAATTTTGCCCATGTGTGCGTGCCGTGTCCCTTTGTTTCTGGGCTGGCAGGGATGAGAATGAACTTCGCACGCGGCATTTTCTTCACTTCGCGTTCGGCGATGCCAAGTTCAGGCGGATTGATGAAATCATCGGCGGAATTGATCCAAAGCACAGGCACGGTGATTTTGGAGAGGTTTGGCGCTGGGTTGTAATTGCGGCTGCTATCATACCAATAAATGGCATCATTGGCATCGGTTTTGCGGCCCATTTGATTGGCAAAAGCCGCATCCAGAGCCGCCTCGGCTTGGGTACGTTCAGGATGTTGGGCTTGCAATGCGCTGGCATTGGCCCCTGCAATGATCGAGAGATTGGCAACCGTGCGCATCCCTTGTTCCGGCGGCGATGTGTAGTTGCCTTCGCGCCAGGCTGGATCGGCTTTGATCGCGTCAATCGACATTTTCCGCCACATGCGGTTGCGGCCTGCAATCGTGACAGGCTGGCAAGCAAAGGGCGCAAGCCGCTCTGCCATCCCCGGATAAGTGGTGCCCCAAACAAAGGCATGCATACAGCCCATGGAGGTTCCAAGGATCAGCTTCAGCCGCTTGATCCCCAATGTCTGTGTGACCAACCGATGCTGTGCTGTGACCATATCGTCATAGTCATATTTGGGGAATGCCATGCGCATGCCATCGGAGGGCCGCGATGATTTGCCATGCCCGATATTGTCGGGGAGAATGATGAAATGCTTGGTGATATCGAGCGGCGCGCCGGGGCCATAAAGCTCATCAGCGAATTGCGGCACAAGGAAGCTGCGCCCCGAACCGCCCGTCCCGTGGAGGACCATCACCGCGTTATCAATCTCTCCCTTCGCATTGCGACGGGGAGTCCCAAGGGTGGTGTAGTTGATCCGAAGCTCAGGCAGAGTTTCTCCCGAGACAAAGCGGAAATTCTTGTAGGTCGCCGCCGCCTCTTTGGCCTGATCGGCGTAGTTGGCCCATGCGGGATGAGCAAAGCAGAGAGCGATTATTGTGAGGATAGTGCGCATGCGGCCCACTCTGTGGCCCATGCGCACTTAGGTCAAGACGGCGGCGCGCGCCTTACCCCGCGCAATAGGCAGGCAGCGTAATCGGCGCAGCGCTCTTTACGCGCCACACGCCATCGGGAAGCTGATAGGCACGACCAGCGGCGACGCGCGTTGCCAGCGTCTGACAGCCAACCGTTGCCGCGACATCCTTCACCGTTACGCCGCGTTGGGCGGCCAATTGGGTATAGGCCGCACGACGTTTGATGTTGATCGCATCGACTTCACCGCGAAGGGCCGCTGATGCTGTGCCCTTGATGCCCAAATAGCCATCGGCTTGCTCGCCCACATCCCCATCGGCCAATGCCGTGGAAACAAGGCTGCCTGCCGCTTGCGCATAAGCAGCACCAGCAAGGCCAAGAACAAGCGCCCCAGCGGTCAGGGCAGTGAGAAGACGGTTACGCTGATGTGTCATTTCGGAAATAGCTCCGGGTTATCTGTGATGAGGGCATCCGCATCCTTTTTGAGACTCAGGACAACCTCTTGTTTGATATTCACGTTCAGGTTGATCTCGATGGGCTTATCAGGGGCCTGAACCTGCACGCACCCTCCACATGCCGCAACAGAAGCGGCCATCATCAAGGTTGCGAAGCGTTTCATAGCCCCTGACGTCGCACGAGATCGCGCCTCGGTCAATAACATGTGCATTATGGCTTAGCTCCACTTTCTAAAGGCTGAACGGGTTTCTTCTCTTCTTTGGGCACCGGTTCCAGCTGAGGGATCATGCGATTGATCAGTACGGATGGATCATTGAAGGATCGCGCCATTTCAAACAGCTGCCGGAATTTGGCTGTGATTGTGACGTTGAAGATGAAGGGGATATTGTTGAGGCCAGTCACCTTGATCGGGATCGGGAAGCTTGCCCGCACGCCTTGGATGGGCGCCTGATTGACGCCTGCAAATTTGATCCGCGTAATCACATCGCCATCAATCGCGCCTTCAAGATCAACCGATAAACGACTGTATTTAATGGACTTAAGTGCATCAAAGGCAAAGCGGCCCATGGACCCCAAATTCTCGTTCGAGATTTCGCCGACATAAGACAGCGAGCCGCCGTCTCGGGCGACCAGCCTGCCGCCTTCGATCCGCCCTCCATCTTTGTCGAAGACCATGGGCAATGTGCCATCGAAAGTGCCGGTCGCGGCAACATTCTCAAATTCCATGGCCGCAATGAAGCGCGCCATATCCAGCCCCTCAACCCGGAACGTAAGACGCCGCTCTGCTGCTTGATTAAGATCAAGCACGGTGGGTTCAAGAATCAGGAAACCGCCCGCAAAGGGCCATCGCCCGCCATTCACTTGGGCTTTGAGGCCGGGGAGGAGCTGATAGTCAATCTGCCCATTCAGAACCGCGACCCCAGGATTGACGCCAGCCAAAGTGATGATCTGATTGGGCTCTGTCGCTATGCCGAGCAGATCAGACAGGCGGATCTCTCCGGCAAGGCCTGTGACCGGACCAAAGGCCGCCGCCATATCCATGCCCTGTGTGCGGAATGCGCCTGATGACGTCACGCCCTTGGGCGTCCAGTCAATTTGGCCCTTACCCTTCACGGTTCCAAACACATTG
Source organism: Sphingomonadales bacterium UBA7473 (assembly GCA_002478575.1). Taxonomy (GTDB): domain Bacteria; phylum Pseudomonadota; class Alphaproteobacteria; order Sphingomonadales; family Sphingomonadaceae; genus Aquisediminimonas. The sequence continues at coordinate 9,139 of DLOX01000149.1, forward strand.
GCGATGACGCCAAGGGTGATCGGGGTCAGCTCTTCGGGTTGGAGTTTTTCGCCGAAGGTCAGCCCCGCAACATCAAGCACGGCCCGGCCCGTACCGCCGGAAAAGCGATGTTCTATCTCGACAGTGTTGACCATAGTTCCCGTCTTGGGGTGCTTCATACTGCCATTGGCGGTGATCACGCCGTCGGCAAAGCGCAGAGCAAAATCGTCTGTGATCAAAGGGTTGAAACGATAATCTGTTTGCACGTCTGAGACCGTCATCGCCGCTTTGGTGGTGAAGACATCAGCCGCATAGGCCCATTCGCCGGAGCCTTCCGTCATCAGCATCGGCACGGGGCCGATCTGACCAGAGGCCCCGCTATAGCGGCCACTTGCCCCTTTGCCCCGAACGGTGCCGCTGACGTTGGAAAGCGAAAGCAAGGTCGGCCGCTCCCCCGTACTGAGGCGGACATTGACGCCATCTGCGCCAAAAACTTTGCTGGCCATATCATAGCGGGCAGCCTTGAAATCGATATTGAGCGGTGAGGCACCCAAGCGGCCAGCAAGCTGTTCACCCGCCACAGTGACGCTGTTACCGCGCAGACAGAGGCTGATCTGGCTGGGTAACAAGCTCATCCCTGCCAAGTCCAGCCGATTGAAGCGCGGCGAAAAGCATCCTGACAGCGCTGATTGTCCCGGACGGAGAGACAAAGGCACAGCCAATCCCGCGACGCGTCCACCGCCGAGATTGCCATCCACGGTCGCAATCGTGTCGAGTGACAAGCCATTTCGTCCGAGAGCAAAGCGGACAGGCGAAAGCGCGACGCGATCCCTGCCGGAGGTTAGCGGAGCCAAGGTGGCGACGCCAGATTGACCATTCATCCGGATTTGGGTGGTTGGAAATCCGCCGCCCGACAGGTTTGCATTGCCTGCAACGGCATAGCGCCCGCCTGGCCATGTGATGCTGACGTTAGCGTCCGATCCCAAGGAAGCGCCGGACCGGCTTTTCGCAGATATGGCGGTGAGGCTCAGTTCGCCTTTGCCCTCTCGATGATCAAGCCCAAATGTGGCTGACGCTTCGCTGCCCTGCTGCAAACCATCAATGGCTTTGGCGAGTGCCTCAGAAATACCCTTCAGGGGTGTACCGTCAATGGACGCAGCACGGATCGGGGCAGATAGTCCTTTTGCCGGAACTATGCGCTTTGCATGGACCCCACCGCTGGATTCGATAAACAGGCCACTGCCTTCGTTACCCAAAGCAAATTTGGCGTTGCCTTTGATTGGCCCCGCGCCGCCCTGCGCAGCGGCCAAGCTTTTAGTGTCAAAAACGAACGTCCCTTCAGTGCGCTTCGCCATCCCCTCAAAATCGCCTTGCAGGGAGAGACTATTGGCTTTCAGGCCCGGCATGGCGAGGGTGGCAACGGTTGCACCAAGCTGCCCCTTCCAACCGGTCAACTCGGGCGTCAGGGATGTATCAACAGCTGCATCAAGACCTGAAAGCCGAACGCCCTCGCATTGCGCTTCAGGAACGATCAGAGGGCCCTTGAAGATAGTGCGGCCATCCTGGGTACGAACGCCCATGTCTGCAATCACAGAGCGCCCTGAACAACCCTTCTGACCCAGAGCTGGCGAGGCCGCGACAACCTCCCCCACAAAGCCACTCTGCAGCGGCCCTTTGCCATTCACCACCGCCCCTATCCTGCCATAGGGCGTTGCCAAGCTCAACCTCGCATCGGTCAGGGCCACATCCAGATCAGGCCAGCGAAAGGGTTCGCCGGTTGGCTTGGGCAAAAGACCATCAACCGCGCCAAAGGTAAAACCACCACCCTCTACCAACCGACCGCGCAGCCTGACGCCCCCGGCCCGCACGGCGCGCACCGTCGCGCCGCTCAGGCCAAGGCTCGTATCAATCTCGGCCCAATCCGCAGTCAGGTCCGGCCGCGCGGGATCACCGATGACGATATTCGCGATCCGCTGCTTGGACGTGCCGATCCGGGTGATCTCATAAGTGGCTGGCACGCCGCGCGCCTTCAGCTCATCATCAATCATCGATTTCGCGATGGGGCTGCGCTGCGCCCAAGCAATCCCGAGCGCGATCAGCGGCAAACCAATAAAGGCCAGTCCGATCCATACACGCTTGCGACGCCACTCCATCAGCGCACAAAACTCTCTTTGCCGCGAATGTTCAAGCTGAATTGCGCCGAAGCGCCCGAAGCATTAGCGTAATCCATATGAAAGAAGCGACATCCGACACCAGCGGCCACCGCGCCCGGCTGCGCCAGCGGCTCATCGAAAATGGCGGTGAAGCGTTGATGGATCATGAGCTGATTGAATTTCTTTTGATGCTGGCCATTCCGCGCGTTGATACCAAACCCTTGGCAAAACGATTGCTGAACGAATTTGGGGGCATAGGCGGCCTGCTGACCGCCGATGCCGAAGCGATCATGCGAACGGAAGGCGCTGGGGAAAGTGCTGCCGCTGCCCTCAAAATCGTCCAAGCCGCCGCGCTCCGCATGCTCCGTGATCCCGTGAAGCAACAGCCCATCCTTGCCAGTTGGCAAGCTGTGCTTGATTATCTCCGCGCTGATATGGCCCATATGACGACCGAGCGCGTGCGCGTGATCCACTTGAACGCCCGCAATATGCTGATCCGCGATGAAGTGATGGCGGAAGGCTCTATCGATCAAGCCGTCATTCATGTCCGCGAGGTTATCCGCCGCGCCATTGATCTGGGGAGCGCCTCCATCATCCTTGTCCACAATCATCCATCCGGCGATCCACAGCCCAGCCGCGCCGACATTGCGCTGACCCGCGACATTGCTGAGGCGGGGCGAAAGCTGGGCATCGCCGTGCATGATCACATCATCATCGGAGCCGAGGGGCATAGTTCAATGCGCGGAATGGGATTGCTGTGATGGATATGAACCGACGTCTCTTTGTCGCGGGCAGCATGGGCTTATTGGCCACGCCGGCCATTCCCCGTCCGCCCAAGAAAGCCTCAGACCGGCTCATTGAAGCTGCGCAACGCCAAGTGGGGGTAACGCGGAGCTATGACCCTGCCTATACGCGCCTCGCCTTTCCGAATGGCGACGTACCGCGCGCCAAAGGTGTTTGCACCGATGTCGTCATCCGCGCCTACCGCGATGCTTTCGGGATTGATCTTCAGGCGTTGGTGAATGCCGATATGAAGGCCGCTTTCTCCGCCTATCCCAAACGCTGGGGTCTCAGATCAACAGACCGCAATATTGATCATCGCCGCGTGCCCAATCTGCAAACCTTCCTCAAACGGCAAGGCGCTCAGTTGGCAATCCCAGAAGATGGCCGCTTTTGGAAACCGGGCGACATTTTCACGAGCCTGGTCGGCGGCAATTTGCCGCATATCGGCATTGTCTCCTTCAATCGGTCTATTGATGGAAAGCCCCTGATCATCCACAATATCGGCAGTGGCGCGCGCGAAGAAAATGCGCTTTTCGATCATAAACTCACCGGGCGATATCGCTGGAAAGTGGAGGCTTAAGTGGACGGCCAGTTAAACCATGTGATGGTGCCCAAGGCAAAGCAGGACGAAGCCGCGCGGCAAGCCTTTGTCGGGGCCTTGCGAAAACATATGCAAGGCTCGCTCACCCCCGGCAACCAAGCCGTTTATCATGAGCGGATCAAGCCAGCCTTTGTCGAAGCCCATGGTCGTGAGCCTGCCAACCGCCAAGATGTCGCCAGCGTGATGAAGGCAGATCCTTATTATCAGTTCTGGTCCGCGTTGCAGCGCGTCTCCCAACAAGCGATTTGGGACAGCGTGACGGATGTGATCGAGCATGACGGGGATCGGTTGAATGCCGAAGCTGACATGCTTGCGACCAAAAAGCCTGCCGGTGGATCGCTTAGTCTCAACCCGAATCTTGCCATGCCCAGCTATGTCACTGCTGCGGACATTCACTTGATGCCCGGCAGCTATGTGGGCGATGGCAATGCGGAGATGCGCCAGGGCTCGCTTTATGATCGCGGGCTTTATCTTTACATTGGCGGCCAATGCGGCCCGGAAAATGATGGCCTGTCTTATATGTTGAACGGCGCGATCAAAGCGCGGTTTCCAGACTTTGCGCCGAAGCGCATCCTTGATGTAGGCTGCACGATTGGCAATTCGACTACGCCTTGGAAGAAGCTTTATCCCGACGCTGAGGTGATTGGAATCGATGTCTCGGAAACGATGCTGCGCTATGCCCATGCGCGTGCCGAAGGTTTGGGCGTGCCGGTAAACTTCGTGCAAACCAATGCCGAGTTTACTGAATTTGAAGCAGGCAGTTTTGATCTGGTTGCCTCGTGCCTCCTCCTTCATGAAACATCGGCCAGCGCTTTGCCGCGTATCTTGGCAGAATGTCGCCGCTTGCTTCGTCCGGGCGGACTGATGGCGCATCTCGATGTGCCACAAGTGCTTGGGCTTTCGCCTATCCAAGCCTTCCTCACCAGTTGGGAAGAAGAGAATAATAATGAGAATTTCGCCCATTTGATCCGGGAGATGGATTTACCCGCCGTGGCGCGGGAAGCCGGCTGGCCAGCGGAGGCGATTAGCCAGCCCAATATCCCAATGGCAGGCGCAGTTGATGTGCGAAACTATGACGCGTCCCGGCAATTGGCCTGGACCTTCCTGTTGGGAACCGCATGAACAGCCACCGCACGCCCAAAGGCATCAAGCCCCGCTATTTCGCTGACCCTGCAACCGACAAGCTCCTCCAAATGGTCATCACCTTGGCAGGGGAGCTTTCCGTGACGCGGGACAGGCTTGATCTGGTCGAGCGGCTGGCGACCAAGACCGGTGCCTTTGATCGAGCAGCCATTGAGACGCTTAAGCTAACCGAAGCCGACCAAGCCGAACGCGAAGCCGCCCGCGCTGATTTCGTCGCGCGCGTGCTTCGCGTGCTTGATCAAGATTTGGAAGAAATCACCAATCCCGGAGCACGGGGTTTTGAAGAGTTGGTTGAAGAATTGGGCCGGAAGGACTGACGCTTAATCCGCCCCAAGCGCCGCCACGAACTCCGGATCGCGAAAAGCCGCTGCGATGAGTTTGGGATAGAGATCGCTATAGTGATTGAAAGCTTGGGGCACGGCGGTGACTGCCATGAAGGCCGAATCCCAAACATGCGTGACCCGGTAGGTGCGAGAGAATCGCACTGCGCCCCCTCTGCTCACCGAGAATTCAGCAGCCAAGGCGGCATTGCCCTTTTTGAAATTCTCGCCCGCATCATTCTCAACTATGCGGCCTGAGATGCTTGCCGGGGCCGCCGGATCATATTTGCCAGACGCCTTAAGCTCCGATTGGATGCTCGCCGCTAGATAGTCGGCAAATGTCCCTTTGCCAGGCGCCTTCATCGTAGAGCCGCGTATATTGATACTGCGATCTGCCATCCCTGAAACTTTGGCATTGGTGAATGTGCCGACGCTTGCTACCTTGAAGGGGGGCGCCCGAAGCAAAGTCACCGCTTCAAAGCTTGG
>DLOX01000149.1:14665-28124 GCA_002478575.1 Sphingomonadales bacterium UBA7473
CCTGCCTCGCCCACATCGGTATTGATACAGGCGGACAGGGACAAAAACAGAGCAACACCTGCTGCTCTTTTCAGCATTATTTTTTCTTCGCTTTGGCAGGAGGCGGCAAAGTCGCGGGGCCGCCCGGTGCGATGGGCTGGCCAAAGGCAGCATCTTTCGCCAGCTCATTCAAACCATGAGCTGCGACTTGAGCGATCACCATGCGGACCGCCTCGTCAGCATTTTTCATTTGAATGCCCGGGTCCGCCACATCCTTCTTCCCCATCTTCAAATGGAGCGCATGTTTGATGACTTTGGTCACCGTCGGAGCGCCATTGGCTGGCACATATTTGAATGTGACTTCGTAAAAGTCTGTGACGAAAAGACCTTTCAAACCGAAGGTCAGTCCTGTCGCAAAGCCTTTACCGCCTGCGCCCTTTTCCGGAATATTGTTGAAATCGATGCTGAGCAGTGCGCCATCTTTTGCAGGCACTTCAACGAAATCCGCAAAGATAGCCCGCGGCTTCATCGCTTCAATCATGATCGGCTTGGCATATTTGGTGGCGCGATTATTGGCCGCACCACTGGTTTGAAAGTTGAAGATGATTTGGACAGGCTTTGGCGTTACCGCCTGCACCTGATTTTCAGGCTTCACATCGCCGAGATCGCGATTGACATAGAATTTGGCGTGGACCGGCACCGTCACCGCAAAAAGGCCAAGCGCGGCCAATGCCCATTTAAGCAACTTCATACTGATACTCCCCCCTTACTTCACTCAATAAATCGTATAGCCACCATCGATCACAATCGTATCGCCGGTGTGAAAGCGAGAGGCTTTGCTGGCGAGATAGACGGCGATCCCGGCGAAATCCTCTCCATCGCCCCAGCCGCCTACAGGTACGCGGCTAATCACATTGTCGTTAAACTTATCCCAGGCTTGCAAGCCCGTTGTCATGTCTGACCGGATCCAGCCGGGGCAGATCGTGTTGGCTGTGATGCCTTTGGGAGCAAGCTCGACCGCCATGGCGCGCATCATCGCAACGACTGCGCCTTTGGTTGCCCCATAATGTTCATTCCGCGCCGCACCATGGATGGCAGCCGTAGAAGCCACCGCGACCAGCGAACCACCGCTATCTCCGGCCTTGTGCCGCTCCACCATATTGCGCGCGGCCTCCCGCAACGTGGTCAGCACGCCATAGACATTCACATCCTGCATCCGCCGGAAGTCTTCGATGGAAATGCCAAACACATCTTTGGTCGGGATGCTCATTCCAGCGTTCGCAATCGCTTGATCGATACGGCCAAATTCTGAAAGGATATTGGCCATAGCGGCCTGCACCTCAGCCTCATCGCCAACATTGACGACTGCGGCGCGAACCTCTCCGCCATGGGCCTTCAAACGCTCCAGTGCCAGTTCATTCTTGGCCGCACTCCGGCCCCAGATAATCACGGACGCCCCTTGCTTGGCCAAACCTTCCGCCATGCCAATGCCAATGCCGCTGTTCCCACCCGTGACGAGGCAGACTTTTCCGGTGAGATCAAACAGGCTGGTCATGGCAGGTCCTTTATTTGCGTTCAGTTAGGGCAAAAGACTTTGGCATCTTCGGCGATGCGATTTAGCGATAAGGCAACAGCGCCGTTCAACGCGTCGTTGGATCGGCCCATAACGGTTGCCATCAATAAGGTCCGCCAAAAGGTTCCGCGATAGCTTTTCTCAAACGGCCGGCTTGCATCTGCGGAGCTTAATCGCAGGATCACTGTCCCGTAGAAGCCGCCATTATGATAATCGAGCCAAGCCGTTTTGAGCGCCACCTTAACCGGTAGGTAGCCAGCGGACACAGCGCCTGTCTCGGCAAATTTCACATCAAAGCCGCGTGTGCCAAGGCCCGCGACCATTGACTTGATCCAAGCTTGGCGATCTGCAGGCGGCTCAAAGTGATTGTCAAAAAAATTGCCCATGTAATTTGCGGGATCGCGCAGGTCTTCGATGCCAACAATGGCGATCTTGCATGTCTGTGGGATCGGCGGCGGTGCCTTCTCACCGGGCGCCAGCTTAGGTGCCTCCGGTTCGGCATATGTTGCATTCATTACTCCGGGCTTGAGTTCCGCCAATGTTGCGGAGGGTATGGCAAGAAGAGCAACAGCCAAGAGCGCTCTCATTGTCCTGCTCCCAAGGCCAAAGTGCGGGTATGGGCAAAATAGCCCGCCCAAATCAGGACGCCGGGCTTCCCGGGGGTCACTGTTGCTGACGTTCGGACTATCCCATTGGATGTCTCCGGTGTCGCCAAGGCATCCGCACCCTCGATAATCCTACCCCGATGCCACCCAATCGACATTTTGGGGAGTGTTTTGTCATTGAAAGCCGCCATATCCGTGGTCCGCAGCTGCATCGCACGCGCCGAAAGGTCAGCGACTTTCGCTATGCTTTCGATCAGCGTTTGCTTCAACAACTTCCCATCATTGGCGGTCCACGCAGCCACGCTATCGATGGGCTTGCCCGATGAATCGGGGGCAAGCGAAGTGATTGTATGTGCGCCTTTCACAAAGGCGACCCGCTCGGGCAGAAAGCGCTTCTCGGGCTTCTTGGCCCTGGGATTGACCTTATCAACCAGCTCCACAACCGCCGACACACCGACGCCGGACAAATCAGGCGTCATTTCGTAAGTGATTTTGAGGGACGCCATCTGCGGTGCAGAACCTGCATCAAGAACCGCCATCTTGCCCCAAAGCGTCGGGTCTTTGGCAAAGCTCGCCTTGGATCCGTTGATCCAGTTGATCCCGCTGAATGCCCGAGCCACTTCGCGCTTGACGATGGCATCAGCATCAAAGCCTTCCATCGCCATCCGGATTTGTTCAGCCTTATCCTCGGCCTTCTTGGTGCGGGACGATTCCATGGCGCCAACGATCAAAGCACCAACGATGGACTCGCTGCCCCCACCGCCGCCGCCTGCCGCGTTAATGCTGGCGCGGATTTCGACTTGAGGCACAATGACATGAAGGGAGATCGGATCAGCAGGATTGCGGTTGGCCTCGGGAATGGTCTCTTCGGGAAAGGCCAACACGGCTGTTGGAACAGCCAAGCAAACCGCGCTCGCGACTCTCATCGCAAAACCAATAGGCAATGCAACCTCTCCCCGTTTCTTATCCTTGATCGCCTCTTATGGGCAGCTCAAATCCTCGTCAACTTTTCGCGGCCTTCTTCGGCGCTGCCTTTTTGGCGGCTGGTTTCTTGGCCGCAGGCTTTTTGGCGGGAGCCTTTTTCTTCGCAGGCGCTTTCTTAGCCTTGCCTTTCGCGGGGCCCTTGGCGGCGCGATCATCGATCAGTTGTGCGGCTTCTTCCAAAGTCAGCGCTTCGATGGTGACTGACTTAGGCAGCGTCGCATTGGTGGTTCCATCGGTGACATAGGCCCCGTAGCGCCCTTCCATTACCTTCAACTCAAGCTCTGTGCGCGGATGCTTGCCCAGTTCTTTGAGCGGAGCTCTTGCAGCGCCTTGGCCGCGCCGATTGCCGCCTGCCGCAGCTTCGGCCAACTTCACAACAGCCGCATTCATGCCGGTTTCAAAAACGTCCAGCGTCGATTGCAGGCGCGCATATTTGCCGGAGTGCGCAAGATAAGGCCCGTAGCGTCCAATGCTTGCCGTGATCGGTGCGCCAGTCTCGGGGTGTTCGCCAATGGTGCGCGGCAGATCCAACAGTTTGACCGCCCAATCGAGCCCAAAATCCTCTGATGGGATATCTTTGGGGATAGATGCCATCTTGCGCGTATCGCCTTCGCCCATCTGGACATAGGGGCCGAAGCGGCCAGATTTGCGGGCTATGTCAAGACCCGTGACGGGATGCTGACCGAGCACTTCCGGACCCGGGTCGCCCGCATCAGCACCGTCGCCACCCTGACCAAATTTCCGTGTGAATTTGCATTCGGGATAGTTGGAACAAGCCACAAAGGCCCCAAACCGTCCGCCACGAAGAGCAAGGCTCCCGACTTTGCACGATGGGCAGAGGCGCGGATCGCTGCCATCTTCTTTTTCGGGGAAGAGATAGGGCGCGAGGAACTTGTCAATCTCGGCGGTCACTTCGGATGGCTTTTTATCCATCACTTCAACGGTCTTAGGTTTGAAATCCTTCCAAAAGGCCTCAAGCACCGCTTGCCATTGCGCCCGACCACCGGAGACATCATCCAGCTCTTCCTCAAGGCCTGCCGTAAAATCAAAGCTAACATAGCGTTCGAAAAAGCGCTCCAGAAACGCGCTCAGCAACCGCCCGCTTTCATTTGGTATGAAACGGTTTTTCTCAGCCGTGACGTAGAGCCGGTCCTTCAAAACCTGAAGGATCGAAGCATAAGTCGATGGGCGACCAATGCCCAATTCTTCCATCTTTTTGACAAGGCTGGCTTCGGAATAGCGCGGCGGTGGCTGAGTGAAATGCTGTTCGCTTTCGACCGATTTTTTCGCAGGCGCATCGCCTTCGCGGATCATGGGCAGGCGCTTGCCGTCCTCGTCTCCGTCGTCGTCGCGGCCCTCTTCATAGAGTGCCAGATAACCGGGAAAGAGAACCACTTGGCCAGTCGCTCTCAAACCTGTCTGGCCTGTGCCATCTGCCATCTCGACCGTTGTGCGTTCCAATCGGGCCGAGGCCATTTGGCTCGCCATCGCGCGTTTCCAGATCAGATCATAAAGCCGCGCATGATCGCCGCCCCCGGCCCGATCTTTCCCAAAATCGGTGGGGCGGATCGCTTCATGCGCTTCCTGGGCATTCTTCGCCTTGGTCTGATAGACGCGCGGTTTATCAGGCACATAAGATGCGTCGTAGCGATTGGCGATGGCGCCGCGCGCGGCGGAAATGGCGCTGCCATCCATCTGCACGCCGTCCGTCCGCATGTAAGTGATCGCACCATCTTCATACAGCGATTGCGCCAACCGCATCGTGTGCGACGCCGCAAAGCCCAATTTCCGCGCCGCTTCCTGTTGGAGTGTCGAAGTCGTAAACGGTGGCGGCGGGTTGCGGGTCAGCGGCTTGGTTTCAACCGAGGTAACACTGAACCGGCCAGCCTCAACCGCGGCCTTGGCAGCGGCAGCATCGCCGGCATTGCCAATCGTCAGCCGATCAATCTTCTCACCCTTGTGCCGCACCAGCCGCGCGACAAAACCAATCCCGTCATGCTCCATATTGGCGATGACGGACCAATATTCTTGCGGACGAAACAATTCGATTTCTCGTTCGCGATCCACCACGAGCCGAAGCGCAACGGATTGCACCCGACCGGCCGATTTCGCGCCGGGGAGCTTGCGCCAAAGCACTGGCGACAATGTGAAGCCCACCAGATAGTCAAGAGCCCGCCGCGCACGATAGGCATCGATCAGATCATCATCCAGCGCACGCGGGTTGGCCATCGCCTCCAGCACGGCCGGCTTGGTGATCGCGTTGAACGTCACGCGCTTCACATCCTTGGGGAGCGCCTTTTTCTTGGCCAACACTTCTTGCACATGCCAGCTGATCGCTTCGCCTTCGCGATCAGGGTCAGTCGCGAGGATCAAAGTGTCGGCTTGCTTAGCGACATCGGTGATCGCCTTCAGTTGCTTGGCCTTGTCGCCATATGGTACCCAGAGCATCGAGAAGCCATCGTCTGGATTGACCGAACCGTCTTTGGCAGGAAGATCTCGCACATGACCAAAGCTGGCGAGCACAGTGTGGCCGGGGCCCAGATATTTCTCAATGGTCTTTGCCTTGGCGGGGGACTCTACGACAACTAGCTTCATGCGGTACAAAGGCTCCTTCACGTGCGTGCGCGAGGGTGAGAGGGGAAAGGGCGGTTCGTCAAGAGGGCATTGGGACAGTGATTCTCGCCTCCTTCGTCGCGATTTGTGCAAATTTTATGTCGGCCGGTTTCGGTGCGATTGGGCCTTTGGATCAATGAAGGCCTCTTAAGCGCTGGATTTTCGAAGCGCTTTTGTGCCAAAGGCCCGTGCCTCTTTAACAAAAGGACCATCCCCCATGACGCCCATCGAAACCATCATGCGCACGGCTCCTGTTATCCCCGTGCTGGTGATTGATGATGCGGCTCATGCCAAACCAATTGCGCAAGCCTTGGTGGCGGGCGGGCTTCGGGTGCTTGAAGTGACGCTACGGACAGCGGCAGCACTTGATGTGATCCGCGAGATGAAATCAGTCGAAGGTGCGATTGTCGGCGCAGGCACAGTGCTGAACGAAGCTGATTTGAAGGCCAGCATCGATGCTGGATCTGAGTTCATTGTTTCCCCCGGCCTCACCGAAGCTTTGGGCAAGGCAGCCGTTGCAAGCGGCATCCCCTTTCTCCCCGGAACGGCCAATGCGGGAGACATTATGCGCGGGCTTGATCTCGGTCTCACCCATTTCAAATTTTTCCCGGCAGAAGCGTCTGGCGGCATTTCTGCGCTCAAGGCGATTTCCGCGCCGTTTGGCATTGCGAAATTCTGCCCAACCGGCGGCATCTCGTTGAAAACAGCGCCTGATTGGCTGGCACTTGATCCGGTACTTTGCGTTGGCGGAAGCTGGGTAGTCGGCAAAGGCGCGCCAGACGTTGCCACTATCGAAGCGGCCGCCCGCGAAGCGTCTGCCCTGCCACGATGAACCGGATCGCGCCTTACCATGAGCGGCTGAAGACGCTCCACAAGCAGACAGCGGAAACGCCGCTGTTCAACCCCGTGTTCCAGCTGAGCCTTGATATGTCTCGCGACATTGAGGGTGGCGCACTGTCCATGGCCGATGTCGAAGGCTTGGTCGAAGCATTGGAAGCTGAAGCCTTGCAGAGCCGCGCGAGCCGCCTCAATGCTCTAGTCGCGCCAACAGCTTCTTCGGACAACCAAGCCCGCTTCCGCCAGATTGTTGAAGCAAGCGCTGCAGATGGCAATTTCGCGGCCTTCTGCGAGACTTGGTCTAAGCCATTGATCCACGCGGTCTTCACTGGCCACCCCACCTTTTTGCTGAACAGCGCCCAATCGGATGCGGTTGCTGCGATGGCCGTCGGTTCTGAAGTGAGCGACGCCTCAACCGCTGAGCGTGACGTGATCACGCTCTCTAGTGAGCATGATCAAGTCATTGCCGCAATGCGCCGCGCGGCTTTTGCCCGCGATCAGCTATCGGGCATAATCCTTGAAGTCGCCCGCGCCCAGTGGCCGGCCCATTGGCAAGCAGTCAAACCCATGCCCTTCCGGCTGGCCAGTTGGGTCGGCTATGACATGGACGGGCGCACGGATATCAGCTGGTCGACTAGCATCAGTTATCGCCTAACCGAGAAGGCCGAGCGCCTGACAGGCTATGCCGATCAACTGGCCCAAATCGCGCCGGGTCACGCGCTCATCACGCTGTTTCGAAACGCTGTCGAACATAGCTGGGATATGGCTGATCTTTTCGCCAAAGACTTGTCAGACCCGGCACAGCTTTCGGCGGCAGCCAATATATTGGGCGCCGAAGATCCCGCAAAAATATTGAGCCTTGCGCCCTATGTTGCGCAGCTGGAAGGCGAGGCAAAAGGGGCAGAACCCGAACAGGCGACGGCGCTCCTCGTCCTTGCCGCTGCTATGCGCGCGGATGGATTGGGCATGGGCTGGATTCATTTCCGCGTGAACGCAGCCCAGCTCCACAACGCCATCCGTCGCCGGATTGACCCGGACAATAGCCTTGATCTTGCTAGCCGCACTGCCCTGAAACGGATGCGAAAATTGCTGGCGGAGGTGAAGCCCCTGCGGTCCAACTTTGCAGCGCTTGCGATTGAGACAACGACGGCCATCCGCCAGTTTCTCGCGATGGCGCAGATCCTGAATCATGTGGACGCGGACGCACCAATCCGCATGTTGATCGCCGAATGCGAAGATCCACAAACGGTTCTTGCGGCGCTTTATTTTGCAAAGCTGTTTGGCATTGAAGACAAGGTCGATGTCTCGCCTTTGTTTGAAACTGAAACCGCTTTGGAGCATGGCGGGCGCTTCCTGGAAGCGCTGATCGGCGAAGAAAGCTATCGCGACTATGTGAAGCTGCGCGGCCGGCTGTGCATTCAAACGGGCTTTTCAGATGCTGGGCGCTTTGTCGGCCAATTGCCAGCCTCGCTTGCGATTGAACGACTGCAGGGCCGGTTGGCCAAGTCTATGGCAGCGGCTGAGCTGACCGGCGTTGCCGCTCTCATTTTCAACACGCATGGCGAATCCATGGGCCGCGGCGCCCATCCCGCAAGCATCGAAGATCGCTTGCTCTATCCGCTTTCCCCTTGGACACGCGGGCAATTTGGCAGCAGGTCCATCGCGCTTGAACCAGAGGTGAGTTTCCAAGGCGGAGATGGTTATCTCTTCTTCCGGTCTGACGAATTGGCTCTCGCCACGCTGACCCGGATCGCGGAAGTAGAGGCCAAGCCAAGCGCAGACCTTACCGATCCCTTCTACAGCCGGACAGACCTCAGCCTTGATTTCTATCGCAGCATCCGCCGGGTGCAGCGTGACTATCTGGCCAGCCGCACCTATGCGCGAGCGATCACGGCCTTTGGCCTTGGCATGCTCAACGAGACGGGATCGCGCAAATCGCGGCGCCAGTCAGACTTGGCGGCGGACCGGGAAATGAACCTGCGGCAAATCCGAGCGATCCCGCATAATGCCGTGCTTCAGCAGCTCGGCTATCCCGTCAACGTCATCGCAGGCGTGGGCACGGCAGCGGGCGAAGATGTCGAAGGCATAGCGGACCTGATCAATGCGAGCTGGCGCGGGCGGGCTTTGATGCGTATGCTGAAAGCCTCCAATGCGCTGGCCAGCATCAAATCGGTTGCGGCTTATGGCGAGCTGTTCAACAGCGCTTATTGGGCCAGCCGTCCCTATCGCGGCACCGAAACGCATCTCGAGAATGCTTGCCTGGCGCTTGCCGAACATTTGACCAAGGATGACCGCACCGGCGTCTTCCGTCGCCTTGCCTCTCGCCTGCGAGTGGACGCGATGAAGCTTCACCGACTGCTCGCAAGGCTTAAGGATGATGCACCAGCAGTGAGCCGCGAAGACACAAGACGGAGCCTGGGCGTCCTCCACGCTCTAAGGCTCGCGCTGATGCAGCATATGTTCCTGAAGGCGGTCCAAATCCCGGCCTTTTCCCGCTCCAATGATATCAGCCGCGATGATGTGTTGGAGATGATCTTCACCCTCCGGATCGATGAAGCCGTCGCCCAATTGCGCAGGGCTTACCCCGTGATTGTGCCGACCATTTCGGACTATGCTGTGGATCAGCCCACCGACTATCCCGATGATGGCGCGCAAACCTATGCGTCGATTCAAGCGGGCTATATTGATCCGATTGCGCAGGCGCAGGCGCTTTCTCTTAGGATCAGCACGGCCATCGCCAATCATTTCGGGGCGCATGGCTAACACCGAAGCCTCCTCGCCGGATCAACGCCCGGTTGATCAATTGCCTATGGATGAGGCGGTCCGGGCGATGTGGCAGGGCCAAACCGATGCCATCGCCGCGATCGAGCCTTGCCTACCAGAGCTTGCTAAAGCGTGCGAGGAGATGGCCAAGCGGTTGAAGGGCTCCGCAGGCCGGATCATCTATGCAGGCGCTGGAACGTCGATCCGGATTGCGGTGCAAGATGGGGTTGAGCTTGGCCCGACCTTTGGCTGGCCTGAAAGCCGATTGGCCTATGTAATTGCGGGCGGACCATCAGCGCTGTTGGCCAGTGCGGAAGGGGCGGAAGACGATGCTGCGGATGCGGCCGATCAGGTTGCGGCAATTGTCCTCACGCCCAACGATATCCTCATCGGCGTTGCCGCGAGTGGACGAACCCCCTTTACGATTGCAGCAGTCGAGGCCGCTCGCACGGCTGGAGCCTACACCATCGCCATTGCCAATAACGAAGGCTCTCCCCTTGCCTCCGCTGCAGAGATTGCCCTCACGGCGGCAACTGGGGCTGAGCTTGTGACTGGCTCGACCCGCATGAAGGCTGGCACCGCCCAAAAGGCAATCCTCAATCTCCTCTCTACGGGCACCATGATCCGGCTCGGCCATGTGATCGATGGCGAAATGGTGAGCATGATCATCTCCAACGAAAAGCTGCTCGCTCGCGGCATCAGGATTGTTTCGAAACTGGCCGCAGTATCGGATGAAGAAGCCGCCGCTGCACTGAATCACGCTGGCAACGACATTAAAGCTGCAATTGCTTTGGCCAAAACGCCCGACCATGCAGCGTGACCAATCTCTAGACGCCTTTCGCGGGCTGACCGTGATGTTGATGGTGATCGTCAACATTCAGGGCAGCGGCGATGACGCTTATTTCTGGCTGAAGCATGCCGAATGGAATGGGCTGACACTGGCGGATTTGGTCTTCCCATGGTTCCTCTTCATTGTTGGCCTGTCAGCCCCTTTGGCACTTGAGCGGCCCGGGCAGCCGCGTGATTGGGCGCGCATCCTGCGGCGGACAGTCCTGCTCTTCGCTATTGGCGTGGTACTTGCGTGGCTGATCCGTCCACGCTTTGAATTTGCGGACATCAGGATGGCAGGCGTGTTGCAGCGGATCGCAATGGTCTATCTCGCCTGCGCCCTCATCATGGCGATGAAAAGCGGCTGGCGCTGGCCCGCAATGGTGGCGGTGGGCGTGATGGCAATTCACGGATTGATGCTGCTTTTCGTTCCCGCGCCGGGTGCGACATTGCCTAGCCTCACTGCCGGAGAAGGCATAGCGGGTTGGCTCGATCAGCAGCTTTTGCCCGGCCGCGTCTATCGCAAGACTTGGGATCCTGAGGGCGTGCTGTCGACCCTGTCTGCCATTGGGTCAGCGTTGATGGGGGTCGCCCTAATGCGTTGGATGAAGACGAGAGGAGCCAAAGTTGGCACCTCACGCTTGGCCATGATAGCGTTGTTGGTCGCCGTCGCAGGCCTGACGGTTGGCTGGGCCCTTCCCTTCAACAAAGCGCTGTGGACGCCCAGCTTTGCGCTCTTCACTGCGGGCTTGGGTTTGGCGCTTTGGGCCATCTTAAGAGCGTCATGGGCGCTACTGGGCGGCACAGCCCCGGCGCGATTGGCGGTCTTGCTGGGAGAGACAGCGCTCACTTTCTACATCCTCCACATGCTCCTCCTCGCTCTCCTCGTGCGCAAGCTGCCCGGCGATGCGAAGATATGGGACGTCACCTATGACTGGCTGACAAGCATTGGGTTGTCGGGCGGCCTAGCGGCCCTCACCTACTCCCTCATCGCCGCCGCCCTCTGCATCGCTCCGCTCGCCACTCTGAAGCGCAAAGGATGGTTGGTGAAGGTATGAAGAAGATCGCGCTTTGCCTGTGCCTCATCGCGCTATCGGCTTGCAGCGAACAGCGGACCACCGCGCAGGCCAGCCAAACCAAGCCCTTGATCAAAGCCGATCGCATCTTAGTCGACAAAAGCGATCGAACGCTGATCCTTTTCAAGGATGGTGCTGAGATATATCGCTATACCAACATCCGCTTCGGCGACGCGCCCAAGGGCCATAAGCAATTCGAAGGCGACGAAAAGACGCCTGAAGGCCGTTACACGATCAATGGTCGCAACCCAGCGAGTGCCTTCCACCTATCCTTGCGCATCTCATACCCCAATGCCGCTGACAGTGCCTATGCCAAAGCCAAAGGCCGATCACCGGGCGGGGATATTTTCATCCACGGCCAGCCCAACGGTTGGACCGGCCCGGCCATAAAGAGCGATTGGACCGATGGCTGCATCGCGCTGACCAATGAGGAAATGCAGTTGCTTTGGACGCAAGTGGATGATGGAACGGCGATTGAGATTCGGCCCTAATCCAAAAATATCTTCCCCGGGTTCATAATCCCCCGTGGATCAAGCGCATCCTTGATCCGGCGCATGGTGGCGAGACTTTCCGTCCCATGCTCGCGCAAGAGCGACTGACGCTTGCCGATGCCAATGCCATGCTCGCCGGTGCAAGTGCCGCCAACTGAAAGGGCGAAGTGGATCATCATCTCGTTGATCGTCTTGGCCTTTGCCCACGCCTCATGATCGCCCGGCGGCAGAACGAACAGCGTATGGAAATTGCCATCGCCGACATGGCCAAGGATTGGCGCGGTGAGGCCCGCTGCAGCCACTTCGCGCTGCACTAGGCCAATGGCATCAGCCAAGGAGGAGATGGGCACGCAGATGTCCGTCGTCCAAACAATGGCACCGGGGATGAGCGCCCGGGCCGAGGGAAGTGCTGAGTGCCGCGCCTTCCATAGCCGATTGCGATCTTCGGTTTCGCTCGCAAAGCGCAACTCTCCGCCGCCCTCAGTCTCGCCCAGCGCACGGACCAAATCCAGCTGCTGCGTTGTGCTTTCCGCCGTTCCGTGAAATTCTAGGAAAAGCGTTGGCCGCACTGGAAGCCCCAACCCACTAAACGCGTTGCAGGCCACAATCGCGCTGGGATCAAGCAGCTCCATACGGGCGATAGGGATGCCGCACTGGATGGTTGCAATCACGGTGTTGATCGCGCCCTCAAGCGTCTCAAAATCCCAAGTCGCGGCAAGGATCGTATCGGGCTGGCCGTGAAGGCGAAGTGTCGCTTCAACAATGATGCCAAGCGTCCCTTCCGCACCCATGAAGAGATGCGTCAGATCATATCCAGCCGCTGACTTGCGGGCGCGGCTGCCCGCCGTGATCAGTTCGCCGTCCGCCGTCACCACTTTCAGTGCCAAGACATTGTCTCGCATCGATCCATAGCGAACAGTCGTCGTGCCTGACGCGCGGGTGGAGGCCATGCCGCAGAGCGTGGCATTCGCACCCGGATCGACAGGGAAGAAAAGGCCCGTTGACCGCAACTCGCTGTTCAATTGCTCCCGCGTCACACCGGGTTCGACGACGCACAGCAAGTCTTCGGCACGCACTTCCTTGATCGCTGTCATTCGAGACAGATCGATGCAGAGCCCGCCTTGGACTGCCGCCGCATTGCCCTCCAGCGACGTTCCGGCACCATAGGGAATGATCGGCAAACCAGCCTTGGCCGCCATCCGCACCGCATCCTGCACCTCAGAAATCGTCGCGGGGCACACAACCAAATCGGGCGCGGGAAAGCTATGATGCCCCTCCGTCTGCGCATAATGCGCCCGTGCGCTATCGCTTGTCAGCAAGCGATCACCAAAGGCATCGGACAGACCCTGCGTTGCGGCGTGAAGATCAACCATGAAGGGGAGATAGCAGCCTTGCGCCATGCGGTAAATTGGCCCTAAAAAGCAGGGGTATGACGATCAGCGCTCGCCCGACGCAAATGCATGCCGAAGCGGGCGAAGCGTCCGCCGTTGTAGCCCGACAATATCAGCAGAATGAGGCCCTGATCCGAGACTTGGCTGCACGATTGCGCGCCGCCAGTCCATCCATCCTTTTCACCTGCGCAAGGGGGAGCAGCGATCATGCCGCGACCTTTGCCAAATATCTGTTCGAAACGCGGCTGCGGGTTCCAACCGTCTCCCAAGCGCCATCGCTTGCCTCTATCTATGGGGCGCCCTTGCTCCATATGGCGGG
>DLOX01000149.1:28182-38485 GCA_002478575.1 Sphingomonadales bacterium UBA7473
CTTGCTCCATATGGCGGGGCAGCCCTTCATCCTGATCTCGCAATCGGGGAAGAGCCCAGACTTGATCCTGTCAGCCCAAGCGGCGCGGAAAGCCGGAGCGATTGTCATCGCGATTGTGAATGATGTGGCGTCTCCGCTGGCTGATGTTGCGGAATATGTGGTGCCACTCCATGCAGGGCCGGAAACCAGCGTTGCCGCGACCAAGAGCTTTATTGCTTCGCTGGCAGCCCTGTCCCATTTGGCCTCAGCTTGGGCGGACGATGCGGAGCTGGCGGCAACAGTTCAATCACTACCCAACCTATTGGCTAAGGCTTGGGCCTGCGATTGGTCAGCCGCTCTTCCCTCCCTGACGCCAGCCACCAGCCTCTTCACTTTGGGCCGAGGGCTAACGCTGGGGATCGCTCAAGAGGCCGCGCTGAAATTCAAAGAAACAAGCGGCATCCATGCCGAGGCTTTCAGCATTGCCGAAGTCGCGCACGGCCCCATGGCTTTGGCCAAGGCAGGCTTCCCGCTGCTCATCTTCCCGCCGCTCGATGCTGCGCGGCAGGGATTGGATGTCATCGTGCAACGCCTTGCAGATCGAGGCGCAGTGCCCTTGATTGCGGGCGAGACGTCTACCCTTCCACTGCCCACCGGGCTTCATCCCGTGACTGGACCAATTGCTATGGTTCAGTGCTTCTATGGCCTCGTGAATGCTGTGGCGCTTGCCCGCGGCTATGATCCGGATCATCCGCCTTTGCTCTCCAAAGTGACCGAAACACGATGAACCGCTTTGCCCTTTCCGGTGCCCGCATATCGGGCGAGCAAGGCTGGCTGGATGATCACAGCCTAATCGTGGAGAGCGCGCGGATCGTAGGGATTGTCCCAACGGCTGACCTGCCGAGTGACATTGAGGCCGTCACTCTATCAGGCGGCCACCTCATCCCAGGCTTTATCGACACTCAGGTCAATGGTGGCGGCGGAATCCTCTTCAACGATGCGCCAACCGTCGAAAGCATCGCGACCATGGCAACGGCGCACCGACGCTTCGGCACGACCGCGATGATGCCGACGCTGATCAGCGATGATCTAAGCAAAATCGCGCAAGCCATCGCAGCCGTCGATGCAGCCATTGAACAAGGCGTGCCCGGGATCATCGGCATTCACATCGAAGGGCCGTTTCTGAATAGAGCCAAGAAAGGCATCCATGATGCGGCGAAGTTCCGCACGCTGGATGACGACGCGATTGAGCTCTTGTCCTCGCTCCGCAACGGCAGAACCATTGTCACTTTGGCTCCGGAAGAAGCCCCCGCTGGTTCCATCGCCAAACTGGCCGAGCGCGGCGTAATCGTCTCCGCTGCACATAGCATGGCAAGCTATGAAGTGATGGAGGCCGCCATCGCCGAGGGGCTCTCCGGCATCACTCATCTCTTCAACGCGATGACACCATTGGCAAGCCGAGCGCCCGGTATGGTGGGCGCCGGCTTCGCGCATCCCCTGTTCGCTGGGATCATTGTCGATGGCCATCATGTCCATGCCGGGGCGTTGAAGGCTGCCTATCGCGCCAAGGGGGCGGACGAGTTGATGCTGGTGACAGATGCCATGTCGACGGTTGGTTCCGCGCAGAAGAGCTTCATATTGGGCGGTCAGTTGATCACCGAGGCGGGTGGCGCCTTGCGCTCCGCCAATGGAACATTGGCAGGCTCGACCCTGAGTATGGATCAGGCGCTGCACAATGCGGTTTCCATGATCGGCGTCGAATTGGCCAATGCCAGCCGCATGGCCAGCGGCACCCCTGCGCGGTTCCTAGGGCTAGAAGATCGCGGGAGCTTGTCAGTGGGAGGCATCGCTGATCTTGTCCATATGGATGATGAAATGCAGGTGCGGGGCGTTTGGACCGCTGGCCAATCAAACCTCGACCGGTAACCCCGCCAAAATCAAAGCTCCATCCACCGCATCGCCCTTGGCCTCGGTCAGCTGCGCCACGATCCGCGCCCGCAACCATGGCTTTAGCCTTGGCGACAAACCGCCCATTAGCACACAGCGCTGAGCGCCTCGCGCCATGATGGTTTCGATGAACTTTTCCACATGCCCCGCCGCGTCGCGAACGATGGAGACGGCAATCTCATCGCCATTTTCGGCATAGTCCATCACCAGCGGCGCAAAGCTCGCATAGTCCGCGGGCGTCGCTTCATCCATCCAGGCGATAACGCGGGGGATGGCATGATCATATTGGGAGGTGATGGCTTGGCTCAAGGGGCTTGGCCGCGTCCGCCCGTCCAAGGCTCTGAGCGCATGGCGGATGGCGCTCAGGCCCAAAGCAGCGCCGCTGCCTTCATCGGAAATGGGGAAGCCATAGCCGCCAATGCTGAAACTATCTTCACCCCGTTTGACCAGCGCCACGCTCCCAGTGCCAAGGATCAAGATCGCGCCATCTTCGCCCCGATGGGCCCCGATATTGGCGATCATCGAATCGCTGGTGAAGTGAATGGAGGCAAAGGGAAAGGCCAAAGCCTGAACCTTGGATTTAATCCCCATGCGGTTGATCCCTGCGATCCCGGCACAGGCCTTGATCGTGGCGATTTGGGAGGCATCCAGCCCCGCCTCGTCCGTTGCTTGGGCGACAACGCCAAGCAAAGTGTCATGCAGCGAGTCCATCCCGACCCGGGTATTGGCAGGGCCGCCTTCGCCTTTCCCGAGCACAACGCCTGCCTCATCCGTCAGGCGACAGCGGGTCTTGCTGCCCCCTGCATCAATCCCCAGAAAATATGCCATTGCCCTGCCTCAGTTGCTGCCTGTCCGCGCCAACAGACGCATAGCCATTTCCACATGCATCGTCTCTATCATTCGGTCACGAAATCGCTCTGCCCCGCCTGATGAGGCAGCAATCAACGCCTTGGCTTCTTCCACCTCAGCCTCGCTGGGGGACCATATCCGATTGGCGGCCTCGATCTGATTGGGGTGAATGAGGGTCTTGCCATCAAAGCCAAAGCGCCGCCCCTCAGCACATTCCGCCTCCAAGCCGCCCAAATCATCCAGTGCGTTATACACGCCATCGAGCGCCCAGACCCCGGCACCGCGCGCCGCAAGCACAATCATTTGCAGCGACAGCGCCAATCCGCTGCGCCCACTCCCCGGCGGGATGTGGAGATCATTGGCGAGATCATTGACGCCTGCGATCAGCCCCGCGACTTCCTCCGCCGCTGCAATCTCCTTTGCAGCAAACACGCCTTTGGGGGTTTCGATCATCGCGAGCACAGGCTTGCCAGTTTTCGCAGCAATCTCGGCCGCTTCGTCTGCCGTCTCCACTTTGGGATAGACAACCAAATCGCAAGCCGAACCCCGCACCGCGATAATGTCTGCTATATGCGGCGCGGTGCCCTTGGCATTGATCCGGATCGCGCAGAGCTTGCCCGGAAAACCGGCCTTTGCGGCCTCAACCGCTGCGGCTCGCGCTTCATCCTTCATGCCCGGCTTCACCGCATCTTCCAGATCAAGCATGATCAGGTCAGCATTCAGCCCCTTCGCCTTTTCAATCGCTCGTGGATTGGAGGCGGGAAGATAAAGCGCAGAGCGCGGCGGTAAGATCGAATTAAGCTCCATCCGATTATGCTTGGCGAATGATCGGCTTGTGGGCAATATGCTTCACGCTAACAGGAGGATTTGATGGAATATTTTCTGATCGCGATTGCGGTTCTTGTCATCCTATTCGTGATGATGGGGATTACAGTGGTCCGCCAAGGCTTTGTGTATACGATCGAACGCTTTGGTCGCTTCACCCACGCCGCGCAGCCGGGCCTGACCCTGATCTTCCCCTTCATCGATCGGGTGGGGCGCAAAGTGAATATGATGGAACAAGTGCTCGATATTCCAGGCCAGGAAATCATCACCAAGGATAATGCCATGGTCGGCGTGGACGCGGTGGTCTTCTTCCAAGTGCTTGATGCCGCCAAAGCCGCCTATGAAGTCAGCGATCTTTATGTGGCCATCATGCAGATCACGACGACCAATCTGCGCACTGTGATGGGCTCCATGGATTTGGACGAGACGCTCTCCAAGCGCGATGACATCAACGGTCGCCTGCTTTCGGTCGTTGATCATGCGACTTCGCCTTGGGGCGTGAAGATTACGCGGGTCGAAGTGAAAGACATTCGACCACCCGCCGACATTTCCAACGCGATGGCTCGCCAGATGAAGGCAGAGCGTGAAAAGCGCGCGCAGATCCTTGAAGCAGAAGGCATGCGGGCCGCAGAAATCCTCCGCGCTGAGGGCGAAAAGCAAGGCGCGATCCTCCAAGCCGAGGGTCGCCGCGAAGCTGCCTTCCGCGACGCTGAAGCTCGCGAACGCGAAGCCGAAGCCGAAGCGAAAGCCACCACTATGGTCAGCGACGCTATCGCCTCATCGGGCACCCAAGCCCTCAATTACTTCATCGCACAGAAATATACCGAAGCGGTCAGCCAATTCGCGACATCGCCCAATGCCAAGACCATCCTCTTCCCGGTTGAGGCAACTGCCCTCATCGGATCGCTGGGCGGCATTGGAGAGCTTGCTAAATCCGCCCTTAATCAGGATGGAAAATAATGGATTGGATCGCCACTCTTGAAACCCATTGGTTCTGGCTGACGCTGGGCCTTGTTCTTGGCGCGGCAGAGATTGTCGCCCCCGGCTTCTTCCTGATGTGGCTGGGGATGGCGGCTTTTGTGACGGGCATCATTGCCTGGGCGCTGCCCATCTCCATGCCCGCAGAAGTGATCATTTTTGCAGCGCTTGCGGTTGCGACCGTTTACGGCGCGCGCCGCTGGATGGTGCAAAACCCAATCATCTCGTCAGACCCCCTGCTCAATGATCGCGGCGGGCGCATGGTCGGCGAAGTCGTCACCGTGATCGAAGCCATCGCCGAAGGCCAAGGCCGCGTCAAAGTCGGCGACAGCGTCTGGAGCGCCAAGGGACCGGAAACCCCCGTGGGAGCCAAAGTGCGGATTACCGGGGCACAGGGAAGTGTGCTGACGGTGGAAGGGGTTTAGGGGGAACTTAAATCAGGCTGCGCGGATGCAGGATGCGCCCTCCCTATTCGATAAAATGCGATTTTCTGGCACTTGGCGCGATTATCAAGCGCGAGTGCTGGAGGAGATGGATTCCTATTTTGGGGACAATCGCCTTCATATTGTAGCGGCCCCTGGGTCGGGCAAGACGATTTTAGGACTCGAAGTCATGCGTCGGCTAGCAAATCCGACGATCATTCTATCCCCTACCCGAACCATCCGTGATCAATGGCAACAACGGCTGTTTCCTCTTTTCCTTTCGCCCTTTGAATGTTGGGATGACCATATTTCGGACGACCTAGAACGTCCGGCCATGATGGTTTCGACTACTTACCAAGCCCTCCATAGCTTTTGGACAGATGGCCAATCGGCATCCGGATCGAACACTCGCTTTGACCTACTGATTTCCAATCTGAAAGATCGAGGTCCGATCACGCTTATTGTCGACGAATGTCACCATTTGCGGAAGGAATGGTGGAACGCCCTTTTTGCGCTGAAAGACTGCTTGCCAAACCTGTTTCTCGTTTCTCTCACGGCTACTCCACCATATGATGCACCGCACGCGGAATGGCTACGATATGAGCAATTGTGCGGTCCCATCGACATAGAAATTTCAATCCCAGAGTTGGTGCGCAATGGCGATCTTTGTCCACACCAAGACTATATCCATATCTCGGTTCCAGAAGCCAGCGAACTTGAATTGCTCCAAAATCGGCGCAGTGGGCTTTCGGCGATTGTCACGAAGCTCATTCAAGATGTTGTCTTCGCAGAATGGCTGCATGAACATAGCTGGCTCAACAATCCTGAAGTTCACGAGGAGGAGATTCTAGAAGCCCCAGAGTTTTATTCTTCGATTCTGGTCTTTTTGAACGCAGCAAATCTTAAACTACCCAAGAAAGCGACGGACTTGCTTGGCGTATCAGCGAGCGAAGTACCTCCACTTTCCTCATTCTGGCTCGAGACCTTTTTGAACGGGTTACTTTACGACCATCGAGAAACTTTCCCTCTAGACCAAGCGCGCCGCAAAGCACTGCAGAGCGACCTTAGCGTCTACGGCCTTATCGAAGGTCGCAAAGTCCGCCTTTGCGAGAGCCAGAATATAGCGAAACTGATGGCCGGCAGCCTTGCAAAATTTGATAGCATAAGCGCTATCGCAAATGCTGAAGCAAATGCCCTTGGCGATCAGCTGCGTATGGTCATTTTGACAGACCATGTGCGGGCAGATGAGCTTTCGAGCAGTCAGGGTGACAACTATGCGCCCTCAAAGCTCGGCGTGGTGCCAATCTTTGGAAGTCTTCGCAAAGCCGCCATCTGTGATCAATGGCTCGCGGTTCTGACAGGCAGCCTAGTCATTGTGCCACAAAAGACCAAAGAGCAGCTTTATCTTCGTGCCAAAACCTTCGGCCTTGATCCCAACAAGCTGAAATGCAGACCGATTTCTGGCATCGATGATTTCATGCAACTTTCGACCGAGGGTGGCCAAGTCTCAGAACTCGTTGCTCTGGTTACAGATGCCTTCAATTCAGGGCATCTGCGCATATTGGTTGGAACTCAAGCCTTGCTTGGTGAGGGGTGGGACGCGCCTTCAATCAACAGCTTGATACTGGCAAGCAATGTTGGGGCCTTCATGCTTTCAAATCAGATGCGTGGGCGCGCAATTCGTGTCAGCGCCGATGCACCCGCCAAGGTATCAAACATTTGGCACTTAGCAACGATAGAGCCGCCAGAAACCAGAACCAATTCACTGACAAACTTCTTCAACTGGGGTTCAAACGAGCAGATAGGGCATAATGCTGATCTCGCGTTACTGAACCGCCGCTTTGAAATGTTCGAAGGGATTAGCAATGGCGACAGCGATGCTGTTGAAAATGGACTTGAACGGCTCAATCTGTCCTTCACAAGCGCAGCAACTGCAACCAATGTGAACACATTGGCTTTGGCCTCCGCCCGAGCAGCTGTTTCACAAAAATGGCAACAATCACTTGGCGATGGAACTAGCCGCAGTCACACTCGAAAAGTTGCGGCTGCCAACTACGCGCCCTCCCGTCTTGTCTGGCATGACACGTTTCAGCATCTCGTTTATTGCGCTCTGAGTGCAGGCGCTTTTTCTGCACTAAACGGGCTGAGAGACATTTATCCTGGCACGAACATCACACTGGTTGTCATGGCATTTGCCGGGCTTGCTTTCCTCTACTCTCTGCCGAAACTTGTCCGATCGGCCTACCTTGTGGCTAAGCATGGAACGCTTGAACGCAGTTTAAAACAAGTTGGGCAACTGCTGCTTGAAGGCCTCCATGATCGCGCTCTTCTAAGTTATGATCAAAACGCGTACGAGCTAGAAGTCACGCGAAATCTAAAGGGGCATTATGATGTCGTGTTGTTGAACGGCACTCGCGCAGATGAACGGGTTTTCTTGGAGGCTTTGGCGGAAATTTTGGGTCCAGTCCAAAATCCGCGGTATCTTTTGGTAAGACGAAACTGGCTGGGCAGACTGCGGCAAACGGACTTTCACAATGTGCCTTCTATTTTTGCAGCGCAAAAGGAACATGCTTCAACTTTCCAGAAACTATGGGAGAAGCACGTCGGCAGGTCGGAACTTATATTCACGCGCACCTCACAGGGAAGGAAGCTTTTGCTGAAAGCACGGGCAAATTCCTTTGCGTCGAGTTTTCAGCGTCGTGTTGATCGACGATCAAAGTGGCTGTAGACTTTTAACCTACCCCCGAACCAATTCCATAAACCGGCCCGCCGCCAGAAAATCCCGCTTATGCGCTTCCCTTGTCGCAATCGCCCAGTCGTCGTCGCCCCATTGTTCAGCTTGCCAATGCTCATCGAGGTGCGCGATGGTGAAGGCGGCGTCCGGCTCCATGGCTTGATCATGGATGGCGAGGCCAATCAGCAGCGATCCTGACAATGTGACCAGCGGATCAAGCGCGACAAGCTCCCAAGCATCCAGCGCCAGCACCGCCCCTGCCAGCGCAACCACGGCCGCTTCATCTTGTTTCACATGGGTGATGCCTGCTGCGGTGATCAAGCGCGCACCGTGCCGGGCTTCGGCCCAATCGAGGATCGGGTCCCACGCCTTCGCCTGACGCTCGATCAGTTCGGGTGGGTCTTCGGCTCGGTAACAGACGAGATCGGTCTCGGCATAGCGGATGAGCGGCGTGGCGAAGGCCGCGACATCGGGCGACACACGATCAATCGCGGCATTGGCAAGGCCTGTGAGGGGCATAGTGCGGGGATCAATCTCTTCGCCTTGCGCGGCCCATTCCGCCGCGACGGCCGCTGCCAATCCGTCGTTGGAAAGGATGAGAGGCACTCGCGCAGGCGTGCGAACGGGGCGATCATCAAGCAGGATCCCGCGCTCCTCGCTGATCCTGACTTCCTTGTAAAAGCGCTTCATTGCGGCGGCTTTTGCCACATGCGCTTGAGGATGATGGGGGCGATGAAAAAGTCCGCTGCACCCACCACCAGCAAAACGTAGCCCAGCATCGGTGAAAGATCAGGCAGGAGCTTTCCCGCAACATTGGCCGCGCCCAGCGCCACCATGATGACTGCGAAGAGCCGCGTGAATTGCAGGATGAAGAACCGCCGCTTGGCTTCCTCTTCGGTCATATCATGGCTCCTTTCAATTCGCGCGGATGACGGATCACAATGTCTGCGCCTGCATCGATCAAATCATCCGGCTCATGATAGCCCCAATCGACGCCAAGCGCGCGCGTGCCGGCCGCTTTGCCCATCGCCATATCGAAGCTGGTATCGCCAATCATGACGGTGGTTTCAGGAAGCGCCCCTGCCTCAGCCATGGCGGTATGGACCATCGAGGGGTGGGGTTTGGACGGGTGTCGATCAGCGGTTTGGAGCGTGATAAAACGTTTGGCCAAACCCTGTTCGTGGAGGCAAAGCGCAAGACCACGATCAGACTTGCCTGTCGCCACGCCCAGCAGCCAGCCATCGGCCTCCAACGCATCCAGTGCATCGCGGATGCCATCATAAAGAGGCTCTTGGATCAGGCCCTTGCCGCGCAGCCGCTGGAAAGCCGTCTTATAATCCTCTGCCAATTGCATCAGAAGTTCAGGTTCCCCATCGGGCAAAAGCACTTGCATCGCGGGGAGCAAGCTAAGCCCCACAATCCGGCGCGTCTCGCTGCGCGGTGGCGGTGCCATCCCGGCGCGCGTGAAGGCATCATCCATGCACAGGATGATGTTATGCTGGCTATCGACGAGCGTGCCATCGCAATCGAACAGAGCAAGCTTGTTGGTCATTGGGGAAGCTGCCGCATCAAATGCGCCATGGCCAATTGGCCGCGCTCTTCAAGGCCCTTGGCGGCATTTTCCCGCACCTCAGGCGCCTTATTATGCCCAAGCTTCGCGGTGGACCGCCAAGCGGTGATCGTCATTTCAAAACCCACAATCGCGCCCAGCATCTTGTCAAACAGGCCAGGCGTCATCTTGTCCTTGGTCCACTCGGGCTTGGGGGCTAGGCGTTGCTCTTGGTTGGCCGAAACCGCATCGACTTGCGCCGCCAGCTCCTCTCGGCTCAGCTGCCGGATCGGCCCCTGCCATTCCAGCGCGAGATAATTCCAAGTCGGCACCTGATCATCGATCCCATACCAATCAGGGCTGATATAAGCATCTGGCCCATTGACGAGGAACAGTCCCTCCATCCCCGACAGATGCTTGGTCAGCGCATTGCCGCGCGCCAAGTGAAAGGCGATCTTGTCTTCGTCCGTGAAGACGAACGGCGCATGGCCAACGCGCGGGCCATCAGGCGTGGTCGCAAAGATCGTTCCAAAGCCTACTTCGCCCGCAAAGGCGCGAAGTGCATCACGATCTTCCCATCGAAAGCTGCTATTGGGGTGCACCGGCTACCTCTTTGGCTTTGGCTTGGCTTTTGATCGGCTCGTCGGCGTAGCAGGCGGCGCACCGCGAGAGCGACGCTCTCCCTTGCGTTCCTTCCGCGCCGCTTTGGCTTTATTGGCAACGGCCCGCGCTTTGCCTTCTGCGGTATCCTTAAACTTGACCTCGTCCAGCGCAAGCAGCTCTGCCAGCTCAATATCAAAGCCCAGATTGTTGAGGCTTTCGGTCATATGGCTCGGCATATCGGCGCGGACATCAATCTGACCCCCATCGGGATGATCGATGCGGATGCGCCGGGCGTGGAGATGCATTTTGCGGCTGATCGTGCCGGTGAGGAAAGACTCCCGCCCGCCATATTTGCCATCGCCCACAATCGGGTGGCCAATCGCTGCCATATGCACCCGCAGCTGATGGGTGCGGCCG
>DLOX01000072.1:0-264 GCA_002478575.1 Sphingomonadales bacterium UBA7473
AGGCCGCGTCGAGTGGGCTATGTCTTGGCCGCTGTGGAGCGAAGGCAGCTATAGTTGGTATTGCAACACGATCCCAACGCCCGACGGCGGAACCCATGAGGCGGGCCTTCGCGCAGCCATCGTCAAAGGCATTCGCAGCTTTGGCGCTTTGATTGGCCAAAAGAAGGCGGAGCAAATCGCCGCTGAAGATATTGTGATTGGTTCGGAAATCATGCTTTCCGTCTTCATTCGCGATCCGCAGTTTCAAAGCCAGACCAAGGATCG
>DLOX01000072.1:278-11443 GCA_002478575.1 Sphingomonadales bacterium UBA7473
ATGCTGAGCGTGTTCATCCGCGATCCGCAATTTCAGTCGCAGACCAAGGACCGCCTGACTTCGCCCGAGGCCGCGCGTCTGGTCGAGAATGCGGTGCGTGATCATTTCGACCATTTCCTCACCGACAATATGGAGCGCGGCAAAGCGCTGCTTGGCTTTGTGCTGGATCGGCTGGATGAACGGCTGCGGCGGAAGGCGGAGAAGGAAGTTAAGCGCAAGACAGCGACCTCTGCCCGAAAGTTGCGCCTGCCCGGCAAGCTGACCGACTGCGCCAATGACGGGCCGGAAGGCACAGAGCTGTTCATCGTCGAAGGCGATAGCGCCGGCGGCTCTGCGAAACAGGCGCGGGATAGGAAAACGCAAGCGATCATGCCGATCCGCGGCAAAATCCTGAACGTGGCGTCCGCCAGTTCTGACAAGATCCGCGCCAATCAGGAAATTGCAGACCTGACCCAAGCGATGGGATGCGGCACGCGCAAAGACTGCAACCCCGATATGCTCCGTTACGAGCGCATCATCATCATGACCGATGCTGATGTGGATGGTGCCCATATCGCGACGCTGCTGATGACTTTCTTCTTTCAAGAAATGCCCGAGATTGTGCGGCGTGGGCATCTCTTCTTGGCTCAACCCCCGCTCTATCGCCTGACTGTCGGAGCTAAATCGGTCTACGCGCGTGACGATGCAGATCGGGCCAAGATTGAAGCTGAACAGTTTAAAGGCAAGAAGGTTGAAGTCTCACGCTTCAAAGGCCTGGGCGAGATGAACCCCGGTCAGCTGCGCGAAACCACAATGAGCCATGAAACGCGAAGCTTGCTGCGCGTCACATTGCCTCAGGAATATGAGGAACGGGCGCTGGTCCGTGATTTGGTCGACCGGCTGATGGGCAAGCATCCCGAACATCGCTTTGCCTTCATTCAGGAAAATGCATCGCGGATCGATGAAGAGGTTATTGATGCTTGATGAGCGGCCATGCGCTGGTTGATGGCTTTCTTCGCTTTGTTTGGCGCTGCCGCCCCGGCGATGGCGGAAGGCAAGACGCCTTTTGAGCAGCGAGCGGTGCAGCTGGTTGATATTCTCAAAGGCACTATGCCTGCGGATCGTTTCTTCGCGACCTCTTTCTTGAATGAAATACCCGCCAGCCAAATTGCCGAAATCGCCCGTCAGCTTGAAGCGCAGCATGGCAAGCTGACCGGACTTGCCGCCACACGGCCTGAAGGCCCGGCCAATGGTGAAGTGGATATCAATTACCAACGCGCCGTGGTCACCATGCAGCTTGTCGTGGGGCAGCAAGTGCCTTCAATGGTGATTGGCTTGCTGATCACCAATGTCGCTGTGCGCGGCGACGGTTGGCAAGTGCTGGAGCGCGAGTTTCGCGCGCTGCCGGGCCGGTCAACGCTTTATGTGGCGAACATAGGCGAACAGATTGAGCCGCTGATTGCGCTCAATGGTTCAGAGCAGTTTGCCATCGGCTCGACCTTCAAGCTTTGGCCATTGGCGGAGGCGGCGCGACAGGTGAAATCGGGCAAGCGGCGTTGGTCGGACGTGGTGCCTCTGGGCGCGCCGTCCTTCCCATCGGGTATATCGCAGGATTGGCCAAAGGCAGCGCCAATGACGCTTCACACGCTTGCCACACTGGCCATTTCGATCAGCGACAACACAGCTACTGACACGCTGATGGACGCGCTTGGCAGGCCGCTGGTTGATCAGCTGGTCTTGAATGCGGGGCATTCATCGCCGGGCACCACTTTGCCGCTGTTGAAGACGGTTGAGGCTTTCTGGCTGAAAACATCCGCCGCCGCTTCGGATCGTTCTGTTTGGATCAATGGATCGCTCAAGGATCGTCGCGCCCTTATCAATCGAATGAGGGCCAGCATCGATAAGATCGATCGCACAACCTTTGGGGACAAACCCGCCTTCATCAACGAAGTCGAATGGTTTGCATCGGGCGAAGACATTGCGCGGTTATTCGCTGCGATCCGAGCGACGGGAAGCAAGGAAGCGCTCGAAATCTTAGCTGTGACACGCCCCTTGGCCAAAGCCACACAAGATCGGTTTCGTTACGTTGGCTATAAGGGCGGCTCAGAGCCCGGGGTCATGTCCATGTCGTACCTGCTGCAACGTAAGGATGGCTCTTGGCTGATCGTCACAGGGAGCTGGAATAATCCGGAAGCGGCAGTGAACGAACGCCAATTTGAAGGCCTAATGCAACGAGCGGTTGATCTGGTTCGATGAAGCGCATGGCTATTCAGTCCAAACTTGGGCTATCTGGCTATTCATGTTTTCAGGAGCGATGTCATGCGTGCGGTTTTGACAGCGAGTTTGGCGGCGGTCGTTGCTCTGCCGTCCACAAGTGTTTTCGCGCAGGATGCCAACAAGACCATAGTTGTGACGGCTCGGTCACTGAAAGAAACCGCTGCTGATTTAGCGGCGTGTCTTGCTCGCAAATGCCCTCCGGATGAAGATGTGAAGGCATCGCTTGCTCATGCTGAAAATCAATTTGTGCAAGGCGACTACCGGGCCGCGCGCTCGACCCTGCTCAAATCGGCTGGACGCAATCGGGATGACGCCAAAGACTATCCTGTTCCCGTGTCTGACCTCCTTCGCGCCAACGCGCGCATTGCGGCACAATTGGGGGAGGGGGATAGCTATCGTCTGTCTACACTGGACAGTCGGGATGCTCTAAAAGCTGGTTTGCCGGAGAATGATCCTCGTATTTTGGCCTCTAGCATCGAGGTTGGCGAAATGCGGGCGCGGCTTGGTTATCGCGATGAGGCTCAACGCATCTTCAAAGACATTGCCCAAGAAGCCGAAGCCAAGGGGCTGTCTCGCATTCAGTGGGCAGCGCAAATGCGGCAGGCCTTTCTTCTTTCCGTTTCTTCGTCTTTGGATGACAATAAGCAAGCGCGCGAGTTGCTGACCAAATTGTCAGAGGTTCCCGGCGATCAAGCGGCTGGTCTGCGGTTGTCGGCGAAAGTGATGCTTGCCCGAGATGAACGCAAGGCAGGCAGCGAGGAAGCAACCAAAGCCTTGATTGCTGAATATGCAAAGTCAGCTGCGACGGTGCGCCCGACGCTCCTCTATGCACCGAAAATCAGCTTTTCCGCCCTGAACAAGCGCCCAAAGACGGGTCTTGCCTTATCGCAAATGGCGACTGACAATTTTGAAAAACAGTGGATCGATGTCGGCTTTTGGATCACCCCAGATGGAAAAATCCAAGAGGCCGAAATATTGCGCAAATCTGGCAAGGAAAATGATTGGTCAGAAGCTGTGTTGAATTCGATCAACGGCCGGA
Source organism: Sphingomonadales bacterium UBA7473 (assembly GCA_002478575.1). Classification (GTDB taxonomy): domain Bacteria; phylum Pseudomonadota; class Alphaproteobacteria; order Sphingomonadales; family Sphingomonadaceae; genus Aquisediminimonas. The sequence goes on from DLOX01000072.1 coordinate 3,574, forward strand.
TTTATGCTCCGCTGAAACGGGAACCGGGTGATCCCGGCGTCTATGCCGTGGAACGGTACACTTTTACGAGTCTGATGGAAGAGCGCACAGGTAGCCGCGTCAGCCAACGCGGCGCGACTGGCAGGATTGAGCGGATTGACCTTACTCCTGACGAAATGCTCCAAGGCGGCTAAACTCGAATCCCGTTGCTGCACCTCTACCCCTGTGTTAGGCCTCCAGCCCGATACTATGAGCAAGTGGGGGTTTCATGCTCGGTTTTAGTCGGTGGATCGTTTGAGTATGAGTGCACAAGCCACGGCTTCCGCTGATGAGGAGCATCACGGCCATCACCATGGTGGTCCTCTTTCCAAGCTAATCTTGGGCTCGATTGGTGTTGTCTTTGGGGACATTGGCACCAGCCCAATCTATGCCTTCCGCGAAACATTTGCGGGCCATCACCCCATCGCGCCTGATCCGATGCACATTTACGGTGTGCTGAGCCTTGTCTTTTGGTCGATGATGATTGTCGTCACGTTCAAATATGTGATGACCATTATGAAGGCTGACAACAAGGGCGAGGGCGGAAGTCTCGCCTTGTTGGCGCTTATCAACAGCAAGTCTCAAGGTGCTAAATGGACTGCGCCGATCGTGATGCTTGGCGTGTTTGCAACTGCGCTTTTCTATGGCGATTCGATGATTACGCCTGCCATGTCGGTTTTATCTGCAACCGAAGGGCTGAAATATGTCCACACTGGCTTCAATGACTATATCCTGATCATTGCCATCGCCATTCTTGTAGGACTTTTTGCCATCCAAGCGCGCGGCACCGCGAAAGTGGGGGCGCTTTTTGGCCCGATCATGCTGACCTATTTTGCGACTTTGGCCGTGCTTGGCGTTATGCATATGGTCAAATATCCAACGATCATTCTGGAAACGATCAACCCACTCAACGCGCTTTATTTCTTCTACGTCGATGGGTTCCGCGCTTGGGTCGCGATGGGCACCGTTGTGCTCGCTGTGACGGGCGCAGAGGCGCTCTATGCCGATATGGGCCATTTTGGTCGCAAACCAATTGCTTATGGCTGGTTGGGCTTTGTGCTGCCTGCTTTGATGCTCAACTATATGGGGCAGGGCGCCATGATCCTCTCCATGGATCCGGCGCAAGCACTGCAAACCATCAAAGATCCCTTCTTCCTGATGATCCCTGATGCAGTGCAGCTGCCGGTCATCTTCGTTGCGCTGTTGGCGACCATCATTGCAAGCCAAGCCGTGATTTCGGGTGCCTTTTCGCTCACTCAACAAGCCATACAATTGGGTTTCATTCCTCGCCTTCGCATCCTCCACACCAGCGAGAACGCCGCAGGTCAAATCTATATCCCCACGATCAATTGGGGCCTGATGATCATGGTGATCGTTCTGGTGCTTTATTTCCAATCCTCCAGCAACTTGGCTGCTGCCTATGGGATCGCGGTAACGGGCGCGATGTTCATTGACACATGCCTGTTATCGGTTGTGCTCTTCTCCCTTTGGAAATGGCCAAAATGGAAAGCACTTCCCGTCCTCGCTGTCTTCTTCATCGTCGATATCGCCTATCTCGGGGCGAACCTTTTGAAAGTACCCGACGGTGGCTATTTCCCGATCATCATCGGCCTTATCATCTTTACCCTGCTGACCACTTGGGCGCGTGGTCGCAAGTTGATGATGGAGCGGATGCGCGAATCTGCGATGCCGATCAAAGTCTTTGTCTCTTCCGCTGCAAACAGTGCGACGCGGGTTTCTGGCACTGCGGTGTTCATGACCTCTACGCCTGATGGCGTGCCACATGCTTTGCTCCACAATCTGAAGCATAATAAGGTGCTGCATGAACGGATCATTTTGCTGACGGTGAAGATATCCAACTCGCCGTTCATCGATCCAGACAATCGCTGCCATATGGAAGACCTTGGCCAAGGCTTCCATCGCCTCATCCTAAAATATGGCTTCATGGAAGAGGCCGATGTGCCTGCAGCCCTCAATCGCGTCACAAATTGCGGCCCAGCCTTTAAGATGATGGATACAAGCTTCTTCTTGGCACGGCAGACGCTTTTGCCCTCTGCGCGCCCCGGCATGGCGATTTGGCGAGAGAAGCTTTTTGCGTGGATGCTCAGAAACGCTGAAAGTGCGATGGAGTTTTTCCGCTTGCCCACCAACCGCGTGGTGGAATTGGGGAGCCAAGTCGAGATTTAGGGCGTTGACCCGCACTGTGAGCGCACCTATAGGCGCACTTCCCAAATGGGGCGGAGTAGCTCAGCCGGTTAGAGCAGCGGAATCATAATCCGCGTGTCGGGGGTTCGAGTCCCTCCTCCGCTACCAAGCTCAGTAAATAACTGAAAATAAACGATAAAAATTAGAAAGTGGGACTCGAACGGTATCGAGTTTCCGCTTTTGATGCAGCTACTTAATCGCTGAATTCGCACGATTTTGAGTGGCTCGGGATTACGACTTACGACCAGTAAATTCATCCCGTTTCGACGGCCTGGGGGTATTTTGGGGGTATTGCCGGAGGGCTGATTTGAAGCTCTATACCCCCAATCGACTGCTCGGTATCTTTCAGGGTTGCGAAAGCCTCACTGTTGACAAGGGTGGGGCACTCAACCGCCAATGGTGGTGAACGCAGCGCGTCGCTTCCTTGGTCATTGTGGGCACGCGTGCAAATCAACTAAATGCGGACGGACATGCTAATCGTCTGCAATGGCTGAAACAGGGACATCGCGCTTGTTCGTATGACATGTGTCGAACGGCGGGTTCAACCAAGAGTGGACAAGCTGAGTTCATCCGACCCGCTCGGCTTAGCAACAGGAACTGGACCGTTTGCTGAAAAGCAGGTTAGGGAGCGTAGAGCGCAGCAGCTGCTTTTCGGCTTTCTGCCAAACCTCCCAGAGCACGCTCTGGCCATTGGCTGCCATGGCCAGCTGCATCTGAATGGCTCCGCCCCAAGGTATGTCTCTCGAGCATGCCACAGGGAGCGACTTCATGAAGACTAGGTTGACTATTGCAGGTTCGGTCATGGCGGTTGCGATTGCGATGCCTGTGCAGGCGCAAGCGGAGGATGCTCCGTTTGATGGGCTGTATGTGGGGGCAACGGCTGGCGGCGCGTTTCAGGGCGGCGATGAGGATTCATCAATCCTGTTCGACCGCGATCTTGACGGCACCTTTGGGGACACGGTCACCACACTGAGCGGCGCGAATGCCTTCACGCCCGGGTTCTGCGGCGGCGCTGCCCTCACCGGCGCGGCGGCTGGCGGATGCGCCGGCGACGAGGATGGCTTCGATATCTCGGGCCGGATTGGATATGATCGCCAATTCGGCAGTCTGGTCATCGGTGCGGTTGCAGAATTCGGCCGCTCCGACATAAGCGATAGCGTTTCGGCGTTCAGCGCGACCCCGGCTGCCTATGTCCTGAGTCGGTCGATTGATTACAACGGCCGTCTTGGCGTGCGCGGCGGCTTTGCCACGGGACGGACCCTGTTCTATGGCACCGGCGGCCTTTCGATCGCGCGCCTCAATAACAGCTTTGCCACCACAAACGTGGTCAACGCTTTCACCGACAATGGCGATTCCACGGCGTTCGGCTTTCATGCGGGCGGCGGGATCGAGCAGCGAATCTTTGCGAACCTGTCGATCGGCGTCGAGTATCTCTACACCGATCTGCAAGACGATGATTACCTGTTGCGGGTCGGCCCGGCGGCTGGGACGGTTTCGACCAACCCGTTCATTCTGGGCAACCCAAGCGGCACGGACTTCGCGCGCAGCGATGACCGGTTCCGTTATCAAGCCGTGCGCGCGACGATTGCCTACCGGTTCTGAGGCGGCGTATCGCCAACGCCCCATGCTTGAGCGGTTATCCGATAATAATCGGATAACCGCTCAATTGCATCTTGGGCCCACCGTTCGGGGCACAAGGCAATCGGCCTCGGCCTAAGACTAGAAATTGCGGCGCAAGCTGACGCGCACCTGACGCGGTTCGACGGGACGAAAGTGCCGGTTAGCAACGGCTTCGGCTTCGCCAGCCAAGCGGGATTCGAAGAAATAGGTGATGTCGGCGTCCTGCACGTCGAACACGTTGAATATTTCCACGCCCAGCGTAAACTCGCGCGTCTCCCAAAATCCGCCGATATTGACCAGTGTCGTGGGATCAGACTCGACCGAGCCGTCCTCAATCAATGGCGCACGCCCGAAGTGCCGTACTTGCCCGGTTAGACTGAGGCTCTCGGTGGGATTGATGGTGACGCCCGCCGAGATGACTTCGGGCACTGCTCCGGGTATCTCGCGCATACCGGAAGCCGGGCCGACAAACTGGGCATCGGTATAGGCATAGGCTCCATCGATCACGACCCAATCGGCCGGCAGCCAGAAGAAATTGGCTTCCACCCCGTAACGCCGTGATCCGTCACGGGGTTCTGTTGCGCCCGCATCGCCGACGAAGACCAGCTCGGAATCCAGGTTGAGCCAGAACCCGGTGATGGCAGCGTTGAACTTGCCGCGCTCTACCCGCGCACCGAATTCGGTGCCCTCGGCGCGGGCAAAGACCTGCACCTGATCGGCCGGATCCAAGCTTACCGGATCGCGCGTGATTGTGGCCCCGCGCACATCATTTGAATGGAAAGATTGGCCATAGGACGCATAAAGCTCAAGGCCGTCAAGCACTTCCCACGCAAGGCCCGCTTTGGGTGCAAGCAGGCCATCATCGCCAGTGCCCGAATTGGCGGCAAGGTCGGATGTGACGTCATAGAAGATATGGTCATAGCGAAGCCCTGCGAACGCGCGCAGCCCTCCACCAAGCTGGAGCGTGGCCGAGGCATAACCTGCCAGCAGCGTCTGATCGACGGAATCAACGCGCACCGGATCAGTCTCCTGACCATCCACGCTTTCGAACAACCCAACGTTTGAAATGTCATCATGGCGAAGATCAATGCCGACCGTGAGATCGAGCCGATCCAGGTCGAGCTTGTGTGCCAGTGAACCGCCAAGGATCAAGCGCTCGTCGACCTGCACGAATTCATCGCCCTGGACCGGATCATCCAAAAAATAGGTGAAGTTGGAAACCAGGCGGAAATCATAGTAGGTCGCGTAAGCAAGCACAGAAGTGTCGCCAATTGCTACATTGCCAACGCCGCCGATCCGGGTTGTCCGGCCGCCGAGATCGTCGTCGATAAAGCCGAAGCGGTCGATCAATCCGCTGCGGATGGCGCGTTCAGGAACCTGATCGGTCGATGTCCAGCGCGCATCATAGGCGTTGAGCGTCAGGGAATAGGTCGCTTCGCCTCGTTCACCGGAAAATTTGACCAGTCCTGCAAAGCGCTCAAAATCCTCTTCCAGCGCGAATGGGCCATCATAGGTCTGTGCCTCCACCGCGACCAGCAGATCACCACCGCCCACTATCGCACTGCCGCCCGCAACACCGCGCAGAAAATTGAACTCGCCAGCTTCCACCCTGACAAATGGTTTCAAGCGATCAACGGTGTTAAAGGCGATCATGCCAGCAGCGGTAAAGTCGCCCACATCGGCAAAGTATGGCCCTTTTCGGAAATCGATCCGTTCCAGCGTTTCCGGTATCAGGAAATTGAAATCGAGATAGCCTTGGCCATGACCATGGGTCGGTAGATTGATCGGCACACCGTCAACGAATCCAGCAAAATCAGTGCCATGATCAAGGTTGAAGCCGCGCAGGAAATACTGGTTGGCCTTGCCGCTGCCCGAATGTTGGGTGGCGATGACCCCGGGCACATTCTCGACCAACTCGCCGATGCGAGAGATTGGGACATTGACGAAGTCATCATAACCGACAGTGCCTTGTGAACTGGTTTGCGCGACACCGATCTGCTCCAGCGCACGGCCATAGACAGTGATCACCTGTGCACCATCATCTTCGGGATCACCATCGGTCATAGGGTCGTTTTCAGCCAAAAGCGGGGCTGATGACAGGGTCACAGAGGCGATGACCAAAGCTTGCAGTGCTTCCTTCATTTGCTCCGTAAATATCCAAAAATTTGATCCCGTTGCTCAGATGCAATTACAGGATCAGTGGTTTCCAAAGGCCAGCATCTGGCTTTCCGGATCGAGCGCCCTTCGATTGCGGTTGAGGGCCATCTGCTGAAATTTCGCGCTTTGGGCATCATCACCAATGGCCGCGAAAGCGTCGCTTAGCGTCAGATATTGCTCGGTGGATTGCCAGCCTGATTGGTTGACGGTCTGGAGCAGCCTGATCGCCTCGCGCGGATTATCGGTGACGAGATGCGCGCGGGCCAGCGCTATCGTCGCATCGCCGAACGGGCGCGCGCGATAATTCGCCGTCGCAAGCTCCAGCGCCCGGTCGCCCTCGCCCTTGGTGAGCGCCAGATCGAGCGCATGGTCGAAGTAAGCTTCGGGAAGGATCTTTAACCGCTGCTCGAACAGCTTGGCTGCCTGATCGCGCAGCGCGCGTGCTTCGCGCCGCTTGCCTTCGAAGGCATAGACATTGGCCAGCGCCATCATAACGTCTGGGTTGTTGGTCCGCTCGATGATCCGCTGATACTTGACCTTGGCCTGATCACGCGCGCCGCTCACGGCCAGCATTTGCGCGATATGGGCTTCAGTCAGCCAATGGCCGGGGAACAGCGTGTCCGCGCGCTCGAAATAATCGCGCGCCAGATCCCAATTGCCGCGCTGAAGTTCAAGCGCACCGATCTGGAGGTGGTAGGCCGCCAGCAATTCGGGGCTGCGCGACCGCCCACGCAGCGCGCCGAACTTGTAGAGATCAATCGCCGCGTCGAATTCGCCGAGATATTTCTGCCATGTGGCCAAGCGGAAGATCGTGCCCGGACTTGGATCAAGCGCGTGGGCCTTGGCATAATACTTTTGCGCCGCCCGGTAGTCTCCGGAATAGAACGCGACCTCGCCCCTTTGGGCAAGAACCTCAGCCTGCTCCGCCGCGCCGCGTTTGACTACAAACTGGTCGTAGCTGTCGAGGTATCGCCGTGCGGCGGGATAACGATGCAGGCTGAGGTTGATCGTGCTGGCGGCCACCACCGGCCCGCCGATGTCCGGGGCAAACTGCATTCCTTTGGCGATCTGCTCGCTAGCCGCCTGAAGATGATCGAATGATCCGGTCAGTTGAGCCTTGATAAGGTGACCCATCGCCAGCCCTTCGTAGCCCAACCATTGATCGGGCGCGCGCGCAACGCGCTGTTCCGCCACAGCCAGATCGTCGTCCACCGCGGCCAGCGCCGCAGCAAAATCGCGCGGCCCAAAAGTCGGCTGCAACTCCATCGCGACCAGTGATGGTTCGCGGGAAACATAGCCTTGGTAAAGCGCCACGCCACCGGCAAACAGGCCCGTTGCGGCCAGCAGCATGACGGACCGTCTCAGCATGTAAGGGGGCATATGATGACCTTCCGAAAAGTCGATCGAACGGGCACAAGCACGCCAACTGTGCTTGTGCCCGTGATCAAACTGGGGCCGACTAACTTGCAGGCGTGACAGGCCTTGCGCATGGGGTAAGGCCAGCCCCGACGACGTCATCTGCAAGAGCGTTGGTCAACACCGTCAGCCGCGCCGCCAGTTCCGGCACGAAATCGCCATCAGCATCGTCCGCCGTATTGGCATCATTGTAGGAATTGCGCAGGCCGCTGCCAATCAGCACTGTGGCCACCGCAGGCATGCCCATCCGGTCAACCCGCACGAAGCTGCTCGCTGGACTGTCGTTGAAGGCAAAGTTGGTCCCGCCTGTGGCTCCCGCAGCTGGCGTGCCATTCGGCGACGCTAGAAACGGGAAATCAGTCAGGAACGGCCGATCATTCGCAGCCGGGCCAAGCGGCAGACGGGCAAACGTATCGGCGCCGTGGGTTGCCAGATCGAGGAACAGGATACCCAG
>DLOX01000081.1:0-310 GCA_002478575.1 Sphingomonadales bacterium UBA7473
TGCCTTCAAGATAGGCTTCCATCACGTCATCATCTTGCTCAACGACCATTTCGATCAGTTCAGCGCGAGCGGCAGCTGCCTTGTCAGCCAGCTCAGCAGGAATATCTTGATATTCAAACTTCGCACCCAGCGATTCATCGAGCCAGATGATGGCACGATTTTCAACGAGATCGACCAAGCCCTTGAGGCTCGATTCCAGACCAACTGGCAAATAGAGGACCAGTGGGCGAGCGCCCAAACGATCCTTGATCATGTCTACGCACATGTCAAAGTTCGCGCCGGTGCGGTCAAGCTTGTTGACGAAGCACAT
>DLOX01000081.1:376-3208 GCA_002478575.1 Sphingomonadales bacterium UBA7473
CGCCACACGGTTTCGGTCTGCGGTTCCACACCTGCGTTGCCGTCCAGCAGAACGACTGCGCCATCAAGCACGGCCAGCGAACGTTCAACTTCAATCGTGAAGTCCACGTGGCCTGGAGTATCGATGATGTTGATCCGGTGATCGTTCCAGAAACAGGTCGTCGCAGCAGACGTGATCGTGATCCCGCGCTCCTGCTCTTGCTCCATCCAATCCATCGTTGCGGTGCCTTCATGCACTTCACCGATCTTGTAGGACTTACCGGTATAATAAAGGATGCGCTCGGTCGTCGTGGTTTTGCCAGCGTCGATGTGCGCCATGATACCGATGTTGCGATATTTTTCGAGAGGATGGCTGCGTGCCATGTTTGTTACTCCGAGAAGGGGTTTGGGCTGCCCGCTAAGACAGCCCTACTGTTACGCCTATATTACCAGCGGTAATGGCTGAACGCACGGTTGGCTTCGGCCATCCGGTGTGTGTCTTCACGCTTCTTAACGGCATTGCCGCGGTTTTGCGCAGCATCCATCAGCTCAGCTGACAGACGCGAAGACATGGTCTTTTCGCTGCGGTTGCGAGCAGCGGCGATCAACCAACGAATGGCAAGCGCTTGAGCACGCTCAACGCGGACTTCAACAGGCACCTGATAGGTCGCACCACCAACACGGCGGCTGCGCACTTCAATGCCAGGCTTCACATTGTTCAGCGCATCATGGAACACGCCAAGCGGCTCCTTCTTCGCTTTGGCTTCGATCACATCAAGAGCCGTGTAGACAATGCCTTCTGCGACAGCCTTTTTGCCATCCAGCATGACGCTGTTCATGAATTTCGAAAGCACCACATCACCAAATTTGGGATCGGGCAGGATTTCCCGCTTTTCGGGACGACGACGACGAGCCATATCAGCTTATCCTTTATATCTGGAATTACTTGGGACGCTTGGTGCCGTATTTCGAACGGCTCTGTTTGCGATCCTTGACACCCTGCGTATCGAGTACGCCACGAAGCACATGGTAACGAACACCTGGCAAATCGCGAACACGACCGCCGCGGATCAGAACCACTGAGTGCTCTTGAAGGTTGTGGCCTTCACCGGGGATGTAGCTGATGACTTCGCGCCCGTTCGTGAGACGGATCTTGGCGACCTTACGAAGAGCTGAGTTCGGCTTTTTTGGGGTCGTCGTATAGACGCGTGTGCAGACGCCGCGCTTTTGCGGGTTCTGCTCCATTGCGGGCACTTTTGATTTCGCCTTCTGAGGCGCCCGGCCCTTGCGGACCAGCTGATTAATTGTTGGCATGAAGCCCTTCACCTTCCAATTTGAAGTTACTCTGAAGCTTGGGCCTTGCGAATCAGGTTTCCCCAAAACACAAAGGACCATGGGAAGCATGCCTCCCTGGCCCCAAACCCGCACAAACAGTGTTCAAGCGCGATGTAAATCCGCATCGACAAGCTGAAAGCACTGCCTGCGGACGACGGGCCATTAGACATGTTGCACTGCGGCGTCAATGGCCTGTGGGAGCTGTCGCTTTACTTCAACCCAAGCAAATGCGAAGCCAAGGGATGAGCGAAACATTCCCTGCCCCCCGATATCTCACTCTCGATGCTTTGCGCGGGATTGCCGTTATGGGCATCTTGCTGATGAACATCATCGCTTTTTCCATGCCATCCATTGCCTATGTCAACCCAACGACATGGGGCGGCATGAGTTTCGCGGATCAGGCGCTATGGGTCGGCAACTTCATTTTGGTGGACGCCAAATTCCGATCGCTCTTTTCGATCATGTTTGGAGCGTCGATGCTGCTTTTCATTGAGGGCGCGGAGCGGAAGATCGTAGGAAGCAGCAAAGCGCTTCACTACCGGCGCATGACTTGGCTCTTAGTCTTTGGCCTGTTTCATTATGGCTTGATCTGGTTTGGAGACATCCTCTTCCTTTACGCCTTGATCGGCATGATCGTTTGGCGCTGGAGAGAGAAGGACATCTCAGCGCTTTACACGCGCGCCGGCATCTTCATCACGTTGGGCTTTATCCAATGGGCCGCCATCATGGGCAGCATTTATGCCATGGCTTGGGCCGCGACCGCTCAAGGCGCGGATCCTCAACTGGCGAAGGACTTTGCCGAAGTGCTGCAGTCAATCGGGGCACCTGGTGGCTCAGAAGTGCAAGAAGAGCTGAAAGTCTATGGCGGTGACTACGCGGGCATCTTAGCCCACCGGATTGGTGAGGATTGGTCTGGGCCTTTGATCCTGCTTTTTGGCTATGGCCTTGAGACGATGGGCCTGATGGCGCTGGGCATGGCGCTTTATCGGTCAGGCTTTTTGACAGGCGCTTTGGCGAATGCTGCCTATCAGAAGGCTGCTTTCGTTGGATATGGCATAGGATTGGCCGGAATGGTGCCGCTCGCTATTTGGTGCGTGATGTCGGGTTATGATGTGCTGACCAATGCTGGAGCAGTGTTGGCCTGGTCAACGCCCTTTCGGACGCCCATTGCGATTGCGCATGCGGCGCTGGCTGTCCTGTTGATCAAGAGCATTCCGAACAGTGGCTTGGTCAATCGGCTCCAAGCAACGGGGCAAGCCGCCTTCACCAATTATCTTGGCACATCGATCATCATGACGACGATCTTCTACGGCTATGGATTTGGGCTCTTTGGAGATGTTTCGCGCGCGGTGACTTATCTGTTCGTCTTGGGCGCATGGGCGCTTATGCTGATCTGGTCACCGCTGTGGATGAAGCGATACTACCATGGCCCTATGGAATGGGTGTGGAGAAGCCTGACGCAGGGGCGGATGACGCCCTTCCGCCGTTAGGCCGCCTTCCGCAGTTCCATTCGTCCCCA
>DLOX01000093.1:0-2068 GCA_002478575.1 Sphingomonadales bacterium UBA7473
GTGCCGATGCACGACAATTATTTCGCCACATTGAACTGCGCTGTCTTCAGCGACGGGACCTTCGTTTACATCCCTGAAGGCGTGCGCTGCCCGATGGAGCTATCTACCTATTTCCGCATCAATGCCGAAAATACCGGCCAGTTTGAACGCACACTGATCGTAGCGGACAAGGGCAGTTATGTGTCCTACCTCGAAGGCTGCACTGCGCCGATGCGCGATGAGAATCAGCTCCACGCTGCTGTGGTGGAACTGGTCGCGCTTGATGATGCTGAGATTAAATATTCGACCGTGCAAAACTGGTATCCAGGCGACGCGCAGGGCAAGGGCGGCATCTATAATTTCGTCACCAAGCGCGCGCTGTGTCAGGGGCGGAACAGCAAGGTCAGCTGGACGCAGGTTGAGACTGGCTCTGCGGTCACGTGGAAATATCCCAGCTGCGTGCTGAACGGCGAAAACAGCGTCGGCGAGTTTTACTCGGTCGCTGTCACCAACAATTACCAGCAGGCCGATACGGGCACCAAGATGATCCACAATGGCAAGGGCTCGCGCAGCACCATTGTGTCAAAGGGCATCAGCGCGGGCAAAAGCAACAACACCTATCGCGGTCTGGTGCGTGTCGCGCCAAACGCAGAGGGCGTGCGGAATTTCACGCAGTGTGACTCATTGCTGCTGGGTGCCGACTGTGGCGCACATACCGTGCCGTATATCGAGGTCCGCAACCCCTCGGCGCAGATCGAGCATGAGGCGACGACCAGCAAGATTTCGGACGACCAGCTCTTTTACGCGATGCAACGCGGACTGGGACAGGAAGAGGCTGTCGCGCTGATCGTCAACGGCTTCGCCAAGGAAGTGCTGCAACAACTGCCGATGGAATTTGCGGTTGAAGCGCAGAAGCTGCTGGGGATTTCGCTTGAGGGGTCGGTGGGGTGACCAGTGTTAGGATGGCCCAGGTTGGCCTTGCATTCACGGCGGTCAGCGGCCTTGCGTTGGCGTGTGGTGCAGAGGCAAAAGATTTGCCGCCACCTTCACTTTTGCCTGAGCTTGCAAGCCTGCAGCCCGTTCTTGCCTGTATTGAGTCATTTCCATCAACCTCCGGTTCGGAAGTCGAGAATTGTATTACTGACAGTGGGATCTCGATGGTCAGAATTCCTGACGAGCCGAAATCAGCTGAAGAGTTTATGCCGCTTATTGTTGCCACCTGGCTGTATCTTGACCGCGATCCTACCGAACGAATCTCTTCGAAATCACTTGCGTCAATGCTCGACTACGCTCGATGTGTTGAAGCCAGTGCCTATTCCAACAAATCGTTTTCTAGCCGAACGAGTAACGGTGTTGCAGAAGCTCGACTTCAAGCAGCAGCAGCATGTAGAGACCACCCTCTCTTTCTCACAGCTTTGAGACCTGAGGAAAAGAAGACTGCAAGCAATGTGCGTGAGCGCTTGTTGGCTAACTTGATGGCGAATTCCGCTTTAAACTACGCGCTTGAAGCCAATGGATGGTTTCCTGACGAAATGCGACCGTGCATCAAATACTTGGATGGTCGGCCTCCTTCGATAGGTTGTCGCCTTAACCCTCGATCGAATTTGTCGCCCCCACCACCTCCGTCTCCACCTTCGTCGTCTAGAAGATAGCGCAGATATGATCAGCAAAATTTGCAACTTCCGTCCAACAGGAGCGGATAGTCCTGCTCGAAGAGGGATTTGGAAAAGAAAAGCCAACCATGGCCAAAAACACAACGAAGCGAGATAGAGTATGATCTGGCCCTTTAAATTGAAGAAGCGTAAAATGCACCGCCCGACGGACACGGCCGTTGTGCTGCGGGAATTGGACAAGATTTATGAAGAGCTTGGCCTTCTGAAATCCTCCGTCCAGGGCAAGGCGGAAAATGAACTGCGGACGGAGCATCTATCGCGCATTTATTCGTTGAAGGTCCGGTTGCTGAGCGATGGGCGCGTGCCCAATGATACGAAAGATAAGGTGCTTCAGGCCAATCAATTTATCGAAGTCCTCAAACTCGCCCGCTCCCCCGCAGCGGCAAAAGTGGAAGAAACCAGTGCTGCAGATTGAA
>DLOX01000093.1:2117-2688 GCA_002478575.1 Sphingomonadales bacterium UBA7473
CCAGTGCTGCAGATTGAAAACCTCCACGCCACTATTGGCGACAAGCCCGTTCGAAGCGGGCTTTCGCGCCTCCTGCTGCTTTGCGCCCCCATGTTGCTCGCGGCCTGTGGGCAGGCGGGCTCTGAAGGGGAAGCGGCGAAGGCTGCGCTTAATCTGCTCGATCCAGCAGCGCTGACCGGGAAGCTCCCCCCAGAGGCGCGTGCCGTCGTGACCTCTTACAAAAATGATCTGCGCGTGGCTGCAAAGGCTCATATCGCTGAGTTTGGCCAGCTTCCAACGAACGTGGCCGATATCGCCTCAGTCGCGGGTGCGCGACAGACCGCAGTGGCCTTCATTGCCGACGGGCTGGGCGAGCAGGTTCCCTTTGCGAGCCGGGAGACGATAGAAAAGGCAGCAGGCGGCATCGTGTCTGCAGCCGAGTTGCAAATCCTCAATCAACTGAGAACAGAAAATGCTCCAAATCCATAATCTCCACGCCACTGTTGGCGACAAGCCCATCCTGAAGGGCCTCACCCTCTCGCTCAATCAGGGCGAGATCCATGCGATTATGGGGCCCAATGGGGCGGGCAAA
>DLOX01000093.1:2759-2935 GCA_002478575.1 Sphingomonadales bacterium UBA7473
AATGGGGCGGGCAAATCGACGCTTGGCTATGTGCTGAGCGGGCGACCCGGCTATGAAGTGACAGAGGGCAGTGTCACGTTCACGCCTCATCGTCTGCCCGCACTTGATGCGGGCCTTGGCTTTTCTTCGTTGGGCATTGAGCAAGACGGCAGCCCAGCCCCGCATCAAGTGCGGGG
>DLOX01000001.1 GCA_002478575.1 Sphingomonadales bacterium UBA7473
GCTCATGCCCTTGTTGATCAGCTGATATTCGGGAATCTGGCGATATTTCTCCATCTCCGCGAGCCAATCCGCCTCGGACAAGGGGGGGATCACGCCTGAGACGGGCTTCCATTCGGTAATGGAGAGGCCGGATTCCGTCAGGCGCGTAATTCCGCCGACAATCACGATCAGAAAAACAAGAACAGCGACACTGTAAAGCCAGCGAATGAGCGGCTGTGGGGAGGGCAAAGACATGGCCGCCACTTAAGGCTCCACCCGCTGACCGGCAAGACCTAGACGAAAGCCGCAGGCCAGCAGACTCGGCCTAAAGTGATAGGGCGCAACGAAAAAATAATTTGCCTTTCGTTACCTTTCATGCCTAACTTTAAAAAGACGACAAATAAGCAAAGCGGATTGTTAAGGTCGTCACCATCGTGCCCCGAAGTTTGGGGCATGGAGTGAATGATTGCGTAGCCGCCTTGCTCATTGGGGAATTTGTTCCGCGAGGAGGGTTTGTGAATTTTGCGCGGCTTGAAAAGCCATTCCAAAATGCAGGTTCTTTCGAGCCTTTTTACGTAGCACAAAGCAAGGTTCATGGGTTCGGCGTATTTGCGGCCCGCGACCTGGAGGAAGGCGAAGCCATCGTCCGCTTGCGTGGCGATTTTGCCTCTGGGTCTGAGGCTTTGTCTGATCCAGACTATATCGGCATCGGGCCGGATATGTGGATCGATCCCGAACATCCCCTCGACTATATCAATCACAGCTGTGAGCCCAATTGCGGATTTGGCGCAAAGCGGATGTTGATCGCTCTCCGCCCCATTTCCAGAGATCAAGAGTTATTGATCGATTATTCGGCGACGGAATTGGATCAAAGCTGGACACTGAATTGCACTTGCGGAACCGCGTCTTGCAGAGGCACATTAAGGGCTATGCAATTGACCTACACAGATTTGGCGAAGCCGCCGCAAGCAACACCATTGCTCCTTCGTTTTTGGCGGAGGGCGCTAAGGGAAGGCTTGTAACATGGCTCTCCCTGATATTCTTTTGATCATTGCGATGGTCCTCACCGTTGCCGCCTATGGCGTCTATTGGTGGGGCATTGAGATGCAACTTGTGCGGCCCAGCCGGACAAGCTGGCTGATCTGGAGCGCCATCACCACCGTTGAGGCCTTGACCTATCAAGCGGTCAACGAAGGGCTGCTTCAAAACATCATTTTCTTCATGAACGCGGCCAGCTGTTTGTTCATCACCTTCGCGATTTGGCGCCATTCGACTTGGCAGAAGCCGACTGCGCTGGAATTGGTTTGCATGGCCTTGTCGCTTGCCGCGATGATTTTGTGGTTCGGTTTCCAACAGGCTGAATGGGCGCATATCATTGTCCTGGCGGCCGTTCCCATTGGCTTTTTGCCAACCTGGATCAGCGCTTGGGAAGATAGGAGGCGTGAACTTTCACCCGCTTGGGGGCTTTGGACGCTGGCCGATGTGACAACGCTCATGCTCATCCTGCAGACAACAGAAGGGGGCGCGATGGAGCTTCCCTATATTGTCCTCGAGCTGGTTTGCCATGCCACTGTGTGGTTGATGATTGGCCTTAGCTCGATTGATCCGCGGCAATCCACGGGTTTAAACTTTGGCTCTTTTTGGATGCGCAATGCCGACAAGGCGGTCGATAAACGTTTCAAAGTCGATGAGAATGACGCGGGCAAAACCATCAGATCGCAAACCCATTTTGCTGTCGGCGATGAGATTTGCATCTTCTCCGGACCGCATTATCTGCGCAGCGAAATTCGGGTTAATCTGCCGGGCAGTGCTGACCGTTTTCTTCAAATCGATAAGGATGAATATATCGGTCCGTCGGGTGAGATTGATGACATCTTTAATCACAGTTGTGATCCCAATGCTGCATTGGATTTCCGGCCCAATGCTTTGGTTTTGATTGCGGTGAAGCCGATCAATCCAGGCGATGAGATTTGCTGGGATTATTCGACGACGTCATCCTGCACGACCTTTTGGATGCGCTGCCTTTGTGGGTCGCCTAAGTGCCGTAAAGTCGTGGGCGATTTTGAGTTTCTAGAACCTCAGCTTCAAGAGGAGTATCGTCGTTTAGGCTGGGTGGCGCCTTATCTTCGGCGTCCTGAGGATGGTCAGAAGCCGCTAGCAGCGTGATGATCGCGGTGGCCCCAAGCCCAGGGCCATCGCTGACCAACTCAAGCTTCGCATTCATCATGCCAAGAGCATTGGCGCACCAATGAAGGCCAAGGCCGCCGCTTTTTTGCTCGCGCGTGGAAAACCCGCGTTCGAATATCTTGGCACCGCGTTCAGGATCAAAGCCTTCACCATTGTCTCGGATTCTGATCTGCGCGAAGCCATCTTCTTCCTGGAAAGAGACTTCGATCAATCCATTATTGCGTCCAATGGCCGTGATCGCCTCAATCGAGTTTGAGAAAAGATTCCCAATCACTTGAGACAATAGCAGTCGATTGCCCAAAGCCTCGATTGTCGTTGGCTGCACTTCATATCGGATGTTTCCCGAGGCCGAAAAGCGGGCCAGGGCCTCATTCTGCCGCACGACTTCTGCGAGCTCACAGCGCTGCATGTCGGCTTTACGATGGGCAGAGGCCTGCTGCTTGCCAATCAATTCAACAACTGTGTTCAAGCAAATTTTTGCATCGCTAAGGTCAGCATGTCTCTTGTTCCCAGCATCAACTGTCGCCTGCAGAGCAGCCTTCAGAAATTGGACGATACGGACCCGTCTGTCTTGTGTCGTGTTTGGATCCTGAAGTTCATTGTGGGCGCGCTCGACATCATCAAGCGAGACCAGTGGCCGTTCGCTTTCAAGCTTAGACAGAATAACGCTGATCGGGTTCAGACCGTTGCGCACATTATGCATCACGCCCACAGCTGATTCAGTGCGACCAAGCTCAAACGAGTTGATTTCCAGCCGTTCACGCAAGTCTTTCAGCTGCCGGAGCATACTGTTCAGATCAGAAGTCAGTGATCCGACCTCATCCTTGGTATAGTCTCCAACCAATGGCTTCAATTCGCCGGAATCCCTGACGCGCTGCATATGCCGTTGAATGCCAGCAAGTGGTGTAATCATGATCTTTCGCATCAGGGTGCGAACGACACTCAGGGCGAAGACCAGCACAATAGCGCAGCTGATGACGGCCAAAAGAAGCGTATTTTGTCCCAGCACTGACAAATCGCGTGGAAGTGAGAATTTCACTTGGCCAAGCCGGGCCCCGTCGATGCCAGGAACATTCACGGCAATGTGCATTAACTTTGTATCAAGAGCAATCGCGGGCGCAGGTTTCCGGCGAGCAAGCGACAATTTCGTATTGAGCTGTGTCATCTCGCTAAGCTCTTGGTCTGTGAGCTCGCGCGCCATCACTACATATCCATTGGGGGCACCACTTCCATCCGAATGGACAATGCGCGCGGCGCCAATTGCAGAAATCTTGCCGCCAACCCTTGCATAAAAGCGAAGCGATTCCGTTTTTTCAACTTGTTGATAGTTGATGATCGATTTCACAATTGCAGTGAATTCAGCCGTTTGACTGGGGAGGTCAACTTCATTTTCCGGGTCAATCCACCGGACGAAAACCGGCGTTCCGTCCAGCCGTGCGTATGCCATGCCGCTGATTTCCAGATTGACTAGAGCCGACACAGACATGGTCCGATCTTGGAACTGCCGATCGCCTGTCTGCATATAACTGAAGCTATCGTCCCAAACACCATAATCCCGGGCGCTGGTCTCCACGCCTTTTGCATGGTCGTTCAACGCCGTTTGAATCTGTTGAATATGTCGGTCGGCAGTTTGCTGCTCAAGCGCGTCAAAGCGCGGCAAGATGACGCTTGTCAAAGCAGCGAAGATCAAAGCAAAGCCGACGGCACCCACAAAAATGACGCTGATTGCCACTTTCGTATCCAGCGTGCTGTCACGGAAACGGAGGAACAGCTTCCTGATGCTGGGTCGATCAAGGGAGTTCATCATTGTTAATTCGCCATGCGGGCTGGAAGGGGATGAGTGGCTTCATATTGCTCAAGGAATAGATCGGTTGCTGCCTTGGCCATTGGCTCACCAAAGAGATAACCTTGCATATGAGTGCAGCCTGACAAACGCAGGGCTTGGAACTGCATTTCCGTCTCCACACCCTCTGCAACAACGCCAATGCCCAATGATCGTGCGAGGTGAGAGACAGCGTTGACGATCGCGGCTGACTGCGCCTCTCGCCCCATGCTTTCGACAAAGCTCTTATCAACCTTGATGCAATCCAGCGGGAAGTTGCGAATATTGAAAAGGCTGGAATAGCCTGTGCCAAAATCATCAAGGGCTATCCGGAATCCCATCGCTCTGAGCGACGAAATTGTTTCGGCAGCGCCCTGGTCATCATCAAAAATTGCTGTTTCGGTAATTTCAATCTGAACGCGACGAGGGTCAACGCCTGCGGCATTTACGCGTTGCTGAAGGCGAGTGACAAAATCGCTCCGATGAAATTGGCGCGGAGAGAAGTTGATCGAAACATATTGCTTTGGCCAGGCCGCGCTGGCCTTCAGCGCATTGTCAGCGACCCAATCGCCAATATCTTGGATGAGTGAGGTTTCTTCCGCGATGGGAATGAAAACTGCTGGAGAAACTGGACCATGCTCCGGACTGTCCCACCGCAGCAGGGCCTCAAATCCAACAATAGTCGAATTGTCCCGATCAATGATCGGTTGGTAGACGAGGGAAAGCTCATCTTGTTCTATTGCGTGCCGCAGGCCTTCTTCAATCGACTGGCGGAACCGAATGCTCTCATCCATGCTTTGATCGAAGAAGCGAACTTGCCCGCCACCCTTTCGCTTAGCGTCGTACAAAGCAATATCGGCAAAGCGCATCAGGTCGATCGGATCTTCCGACTTAATATCATCTTGTTGAGCAATCCCCATCGACGCTCCGACTTTGACATGATGACCAAAGATGGAAAAATCGCGGGAGCAGCTCGCAATCACCTTTTCGCAAAAGGCTTCCAGTTGATCGGCCGGAATATCGTTTAGCATCAGCGCAAATTCGTCACCGCCTAGGCGCGCAACGACACCTTGGCTTCCGACGGCGCGAGACATGCTTTGGCAGACCTGGCGGATCAACTCGTCACCCGCAAAATGACCAAGCGAGTCATTGATATTCTTGAACCGATCAAGATCAACGATGGCGACCGAAACTTCCTGTTCGTTCCTTTGTATGGCCTCGTTCAGCATTTTGAGGAAGGCGTAGCGATTGGCCGCCCCCGTCAGCGAGTCGTGCGTTGCAAGATGATTGGCGCGCGCTTCATTGGCTGCGAGTTCAATGCTCTGGCGTTCAAGCGTTTTGACCTGCTCGGCAAGCTCTGACCTGATCCGTGCCATCTCTTGGTCAGAAAACCACCGTTGGCCAAGCGCGCGTGCCGTATGGACCAGCTCTTCAGGGTCAAAGGGTTTGCTGATGTAGAATAGTTTGTCGACCGGGCCGGCCACCGAGGCGATATCGAGCGCAGTATAGTCAGAATAGCCGGTTACGATGACCAGATTGATGTTGGGATCTATCTCTCGAATCCGCTTGGCGGTCTCTTTGCCGTCAATCCCTGGCGGCATGCGAACATCAACAAAAGCGATCTGGAAAGGGTTGTTTGCGGCTAAGGATTCAGCCACTTGTTTCAGCCCATCCAAGCCCTGCATGGCATGGACCAATTCAAACTCTTCGCCCGGAAAAGCGATGGTTTCAGTGGATTCCGCATTGCCAAATAGGGCATCAGCCATGGCCGAAAGGGTCGCTTGGTCGAGCGAAGACTGCCGCGCCTCGAATGATTTTCGATAGGCGTCGTGAATGGCAGTTTCATCATCAATGACCAGAATACGCATGGCCGCTCCGCATTATTGCGTATTTGGGCATAGGCTTACTTGGATAATGATTAGTTAACGGATGGGGGCTAGGTTCATGCGGATGGGATTAGGTCTTGTCGGTTATGGTGGAATGTTTCCCACCGCCAAAGCTGGCAATTTTAGAGACCTGACGGTATCGACGCCAAAACTTGACCTTAGGGGGTGCATGATGAAGAAGTTTATGATCTTGGCTGCAAGCCTTCTCGCTCTGGTTCCAGCCGCCGTTCAGGCGCAAGATGCTGACGCCTCGACCGAAGAAGTGAAGGATTTTGATCTGGGCGTGACCATAACGGGCGTCTCAGACTATCGGTTCCGTGGCATTTCTTTGTCTGACAAGGACCCTGCGATCCAAGGCGCAATCGATGTGGAGCATAAATCTGGCTTCTACGTCGGAACTTGGGCTTCGACCATCAAAGGCTCACCCGCTGATGTGGAAGTTGATCTCTATGGCGGTTGGCGCGGTGAAGTCGGCAGCGGCGTCAATTTGGATATTGGCGCAGTGACCTATCTCTATCCCGGCGCATCGGACCTAGACTATGTCGAGCTGTTGGGTAGCATCAGCTATACATTGGGGCCAGTCGAAACAAAGCTCGGCATTGGTTATACGCCAAGCCAAGATAATCTAGGCAATCAAGACAATATCTACGGCTATTTTGATGCCAGCAGTGCCATTCCCGGCACGCCAGTGACCGTTCTTGCGCATGTCGGCCATGAAGATGGCTCGCTTGCGGGCGCTACGGGCAAGAAATGGGATTGGTCTTTGGGTGCTGAAGTTGTTGTCGACCGCTTCACGCTTGGGCTGAGCTATGTCGATACCGACATCAACCGTCTGAACGATCCAAGCCGCGTCGCCAATGCAGGTGTTGTCGCGTCGGTGAAGGTCGAGTTCTAGAGTAAGATGGCACTCAGTTGAACCAAAACCGCATCCCTGAGCCTGTC
>DLOX01000216.1:0-1261 GCA_002478575.1 Sphingomonadales bacterium UBA7473
CCGCGATAATGGCCGATGGCGAGGCGGATCACATCCGCTTCAATCTCATCGAGCCCACGCAAATGGCCATCGGGCAAATAGATGGTTACGCCTGCATCGCCAGTCCGTTGGTTGAGCAGCGGGCGGCTGCCCAAGCTAGCCAGCTCCGGAAAATCATCATTGGTCAGGGCATCGCCGTCGCAAAGTGCTGAAGCGCGGAACAGCACATCATGCAACTGGCGCACATTGCCGGGCCAATCATAGCTTTCCAGCATTGCCATGGCCGCATCTGTAATGCCCAGACCACGCATGCCAGGTTGTTCAGCAATTCGCGCGAGTAAATGGCGGACTAGCGCTGAAATATCTCCGCTGCGGGCCTTCAATGGCGGAAGCGCGACATGGACTTGGGCCAAGCGATAATAAAGATCTTCGCGAAAGGCACCGCCTTCGACGTCACTCATCAACCCGGGGTCAGAGGTTGCAATCATCCGCACATCGACAGGGGTATCAAACCGTCCGCCAACCGGCCGGATCAATCCATTTTCAATTGTATCAGCAAGCTTGGCTTGCGTTTCGAAAGGCAGAACCGAGATATTGTCGAGCAAGATGGTGCCACCATCGGCTTCTTGCATCTTTCCGGTGCGGCGGGTGAATGCCCCGGCAAAAGCCCCGGGTTCATGGCCGAACAATTCCGATTCGATCATGTTGGACGGTGTGGCGCGGCAATCGACGATCACGAAGGGGCGCTTTTCACGTGGTGATGCATTGTGGATTGCGGCTGCCACCACTTGCTTGCCCGTGCCCGATTCGCCTTCGATTAATACCGGCGCGCGAGACCGAGCGGCCTTCGCAGCAATGGCAAGGGCTGCGCGGAACTGTGGGTCTGATCCGGCGATCTCGCCAAAGCCCAAGGGAACGCTGAGCTTTTCCGTAAGTGGCCGCAACTCGCCTTTAACCGGTGACGCGCAAACGCAGGCTTCGAGTGCAGTCAACAGCCGCTCAGGCGCGACTGGCTTTACGAGGAAGTCTGCGGCTCCTGCACGCATTGTATCGACCGCAGACGTGACCGATTCGACTGCCGTCATGATGATGATCGGCAAAGCGGGGCGCCGCTCGCGCAATTCCTGAATCAGTTCAATCGTTGCGTCACCGGGAGTTGCTTGATCAACCAAGATCGCATCAAGCATCATGCCATCGCGCGTGCCAAGGGTCGCAATCCCTGTTTCGCTATCCGCTGCGATGATCGTCCGCCATCCTGAGCGCGACGCGAGCGCAGCAACAA
>DLOX01000216.1:1302-1772 GCA_002478575.1 Sphingomonadales bacterium UBA7473
AAGCCGCTGTTGAGCGGGCTGTTCATCTATCAGCATGAGAAGGCGTTGGCCGTTTGGCGTCATTTTCGGGCGTAAACTCCTAGTAAGGCCCTCGTTCTAGCCCTGCCCGAGTAAAGGCAGGCTTAATGGAACAAATTTTTACAAATATTTTTTAGATTTCATTTCCTATTTGCGCGTTCATGGACCCATCTGCCGCCCAGGCGAAACGTCCTACATCTTCGTTTCAGCCCAAATAGGCCTGCAAATCTCAAAATCATGTATTGAGCGAAGGCGGCGGGCTGGCTATGCCCCGCATCACAGTTTAATGTTTATCTAGGGGAAAGTCGTGGCTGGTCAGATGGATACGAAAGAGCATGAAGGCACTTATCAAGGCTTTCTGGGGATGCTCAAATGGGGCACCGTCGCCTCAATCATCATCGGGCTGATTGTGTTCTGGCTCGCCGCCTGAACCACATAGCCTCATGAAAATT
>DLOX01000216.1:1817-1982 GCA_002478575.1 Sphingomonadales bacterium UBA7473
ATTGCTGTCCTCAAAGAAGTCGCCGCTGGCGAAGCCCGGGTCGCTGCGACCCCGGAAACCGTCAAAAAGTTGATCGCGCTTGGTGCGACACTTTCTGTTGAAAAGGCGGCTGGCCTTTCCGCAGCAATTAGCGATGCCGATTATGAAGCGGCAGGTGCTACATTG
>DLOX01000216.1:2075-2238 GCA_002478575.1 Sphingomonadales bacterium UBA7473
TGAAGGATGCTGAGATTGTCCTTGGCGTACAAGGGCCTGATCCAAAGGCGCTGAAGGGCGCAGCATCGGGCGCGTGGGTTGTCGCTGGCCTTGACCCTTTCGGTCAGCGTGCTCGTGTTGATGACTATGCAAAAGCCGGCTTTGAAGCGCTGGCGATGGAATT
>DLOX01000216.1:2312-10049 GCA_002478575.1 Sphingomonadales bacterium UBA7473
CTGGCGATGGAATTCATGCCGCGGATCACGCGGGCGCAATCGATGGACATTTTGTCATCACAGTCCAATCTATCAGGCTATAAGGCCGTGGTTGATGCGGCAGGTGCTTTCGGTCGCGCCTTCCCGATGATGATGACGGCCGCTGGCACAGTGAGTGCAGCCAAGGCCTTCATTATGGGCGTTGGTGTGGCGGGACTCCAAGCCATTGCGACTGCTCGGCGTTTGGGCGCGCAGGTTTCGGCAACCGATGTACGGTCAGCGACCAAAGAGCAGATTGAATCGCTGGGTGCCAAGGCAATTTTTGTCGAGAATGTCGCAGGCATCGAAGGCGAAGGCGCAGGCGGCTATGCGACTGAAATGTCCGATGAGTATAAGGCTGCGCAGGCTGAGTTGGTTTCTGCCCATATCGCGAAGCAAGATATTGTGATCACCACGGCGCTTATCCCTGGACGGGCTGCGCCGCGCCTGATTTCGGATGCTCAGATCGCAACGATGAAGCCAGGATCGGTCATCTTCGATCTGGCGGTCGCCCAAGGTGGCAATGTCGAAGGCAGCGTTGCTGACCAAATCGTTGAACGCCACGGGGTAAAGATCATGGGCTATTCCAACACGCCTGCTCGTTTGGCGACTGACGCCTCGGCGCTCTATGCGCGCAACCTGTTCAATTTCCTGAGCGCCTTTTGGGACAAGGATGCTGGGAGGCCGGTGCTTGACGAAGAAATTGGCGACGCGATCCGGCTTACACGAGGCGGCAAGACAGTGAATGAGAGATTGTTGGGGTGACGGCTAAGTCCGCCTCTCAAATGCTGCTTGCAGCGCTCGTTTGGGGATGCGAGGCATCTGAGGACGGAGGAGCCAAGGAGCGCCGAACGAGCATCTTGCTTCAATATGATCGCCTCTTTGATCTAAATCGATCAGCCTCTTCGGAAGCATCCTGTCAAACTCCAGCCGAGGCTCTTCGGATTTCGACGCAAGTAGCGGAGCGCCACGAGCTAATCGGGGACGCTATCGAAGAGCGCTTTGGCAGAGGGGCGACAACAGGTTATCCATCGCGCACAGCCGTTCCGCCCGCTTCGCTTGATGCGGAGTTTTGCAAGTTTTTTAAAAAGCCAAAGCAGGAGCTAGTGCGGTTCAATACTGCTGCTGCGAAATTAGAAGCTGCCTTAGAATTTTAATCGGAACGACTGACATGGACTTCATTTCAATCCTTTCCATCTTCGTGATGGCCTGTTTCGTTGGCTATTATGTGGTCTGGAGCGTTACGCCTGCACTCCACACGCCTTTGATGGCGGTCACCAACGCGATCTCTTCTGTGATCATTGTCGGTGCGTTGATCGCGTCCGCCGCTGCTGGGTCTGCTAGCGCAAAGTGGCTGGGGCTGATCGGGGTTGTACTTGCCAGCATCAACATCTTCGGCGGTTTTGCGGTGACTGAGCGGATGCTTGCCATGTATAAGAAGAAGGACCGCTAGGGCATGCCTCACGCTGTTCAGCCCGCATGGGCAATGCTTGCTTATTTGCTAGCAGGCGTTCTTTTCATTCTTTCGTTGCGGGGTCTGTCTTCGCCTTCCACATCAAGGCGCGGCAATCGCCTTGGCATGGCGGGGATGCTTATTGCGGTCGTGACGACTTTGATCACTCATGATGTTGCGAGTTTGCCTGAAATTTTGGTCGCGATTGCAATCGGTGGTGGAATCGGATGGATCACCGCGCGGCG
The DNA here is from genome assembly GCA_002478575.1 of Sphingomonadales bacterium UBA7473. GTDB lineage: Bacteria > Pseudomonadota > Alphaproteobacteria > Sphingomonadales > Sphingomonadaceae > Aquisediminimonas. The sequence continues at coordinate 4,029 of DLOX01000216.1, forward strand.
GATCGCGATGACTGACATGCCCCAGTTGGTGGCTGCCTTTCACTCGCTGGTTGGTCTTGCCGCAGTGCTGGTCGGTATCGCGGCATATCTCAACCCACAAGCCTTTGGCATTGTTGATGCCGCGGGCGAGATTTTGACCGTGAGCCGCATCGAGATCGGTTTGGGCGTCGCAATCGGAGCGATCACCTTCTCGGGTTCAGTCATCGCGTTCGCCAAATTGAACGGCAATATGTCTGGCGCCCCCATCATGCTGCCCGCCCGGCATGTCATCAATTTGGGGACGTTGATAGCGATCATCGCTCTGACCGGTTGGTTCTCTGTCATGCCAACGGCCGATAGTGCAACTGTCTTTTGGGTGATGGTGGCCCTCTCTTTCCTGATCGGCTTCCTGCTCATCATCCCCATTGGCGGCGCTGACATGCCCGTCGTTGTGTCGATGCTGAACAGCTATTCGGGCTGGGCCGCAGCCGCGATGGGCTTCACGCTATCCAATACAGCGATGATCATTACGGGCGCGTTGGTTGGCTCGTCTGGCGCGATCCTGAGCTATATCATGTGTAAGGCGATGAACCGCAGCTTCATCTCAGTCATCGCAGGCGGTTTCGGCGTTGATACATCCGCTAGTGGTGGGCCGGCGAAGGAACAGCGCCCTTGGAAACGCGGTTCAGCTGAAGACGCGGCGTTCCTGATGAAGGAAGCTGAACAAGTCATCATCATTCCAGGCTATGGTATGGCCGTTGCGCAGGCTCAGCATGTCGTTCGTGAGATGGGTGACATTTTGAAGAAGAATGGCGTGCGGGTGAAATATGCCATCCACCCCGTTGCGGGCCGGATGCCGGGGCACATGAACGTGCTCCTCGCCGAAGCCAATGTGCCTTATGATGAAGTGTTTGAGCTTGAAGATATCAACGGCGAATTCGCCCAAACTGATGTAGCTTTCATCATCGGCGCGAATGACGTGGTCAATCCTGCGGCCAAGACCGATAAGACATCGCCCATATATGGCATGCCCGTATTCGATGTGGATAAGGCGAAAACCATCATGTTCATCAAGCGGAGCATGGGCGGTGTGGGCTATGCGGGCGTCGACAATGACGTCTTCTACATGGATCAAACTATGATGCTGCTTGCCGATGCCAAGAAGATGGTTGAGGAAATCGTGAAGGCGCTTCAGCACTGATTTGTTGATGCCAGATCCAGCAACACTCAACCGCCTTTATGGGCGCGGCAAAGGCCATACGCTGCGCAAAGGCCAGCGGGCGCTGATCGATGATCTGCTGCCGAAGGTGGCGGTGCCTGAAGGTCCGTTGGATGCGCTTGCTCTGTTTGGCGATAACCGCCCCATGGAGTTCGAGATTGGTTTTGGGGCAGGAGAGCATCTCGCCGAACAGGCGGCGATGAGGCCGGAAAGCGGCTTCATTGGATGTGAGCCTTTCTTGAATGGCGTAGTCGGTGCCCTGATGCACATAAGGGATCAAGGGCTGCCGAATGTCCGCCTCCACAAGGGCGATGCATTGGATGCGCTTCGGCGGCTTCCGGATGCCTCGCTGGATCGTGTCTATCTTCTCCATCCTGACCCTTGGCCCAAGGTGCGCCATGCCAAGCGGCGGATGATGAACCCTGGGCCAATCGATATGATATCTGCCAAGCTGAAACCCGGCGGCGAGTTTAGGTTCGGCACGGATCATCCCATCTATGTCCGCTGGGCCATGATGCAAATGGATCGGCGGCGAGATTTTGATTGGGAGGTTGGCGATTGCCGCGACTTCCTGACCCGCCCCGATGACTGGCCAGAAACGCGCTATGAACGAAAGGCGCGAACCGTATTCGGCCATGACGTTTGGTATTTTAGATATCGGCGTCGCGCTTAGGGCTTGTCATCGGGCGGACATCTGGCTATTGCACATCCAACTTCTTGACATCGTAAGCTGTTGAGGTCGGCCCCAACCGGGACCGGCGGCAAAGACGCATTGTTTCTATTTGGAGTTTGGATGGCAGATATTGCCGCATTGACGAGCCTGATCGAACCCCATGTCACGGACATGGGGTATAATCTTGTGCGCATCAAAATGCTGGGTGGAACGAGCGATCCGACGCTTCAGATTATGGCTGAGCGGCCAGACACGCGGCAACTGGTGGTCGAAGATTGTGCTGAGATCTCACGGCGTTTGTCTGATGTGCTTGATGAAGCTGATCCGATTGAATTTGCCTATCGCTTGGAAGTGAGCTCGCCCGGGATTGATCGGCCTTTGACGAGGCTTTCTGACTATGTCGATTGGGCGGGCTTTGATGCCCGGCTGCGTTTGCTCGAAGAGTTTAACGGCCGCAAGCAAGTTGAAGGACGTCTTGGCGGATTGGAAGATGAAGGCATCATCATCACCACGCCCAAGACACGCGAAACGCTCACTGTTCCTTTTTCACTGGTCGCAACGGCAAAGCTGTTGCTGACTGATTCCCTGATTAAAGCCACTGCTCCGCTCTCCACAGAGGGTGCGGATGTGATTAAAGTAGAGAGGTAAAGCCCATGTCCACCGCGATTTCCGCCAATAAGGCCGAATTGCTAGCCATCGCAGATGCGGTTGCGCGTGAGAAGTTGATCGATAAGGGCATCGTCCTTGAATCGATGGAAGATGCGATCCAGCGGGCCGCTCGTCAGCGCTATGGTGCTGAAAATGACATTCGCGCCAAGATTGATCCACAAACCGGTGACATGCGCTTGTGGCGCGTCGTGGAAGTGGTTGAGCAGGTTGAAGATTATTTCAAGCAAGTCACTTTGAAGGATGGCCAAAAGCTGCAGGCCGACGCCGCGCTTGGCGATTTCATTGTTGATCCGCTTCCTCCGATCGAATTTGGCCGCATCGCCGCTCAGGCCGCCAAGCAAGTGATTTTCCAAAAAGTTCGCGATGCAGAGCGTGAGCGTCAGCATGAAGAGTTTAAGGATCGCGTTGGTGAGATCATCACCGGCGTCGTGAAGCGCGTTGAGTTTGGCCATGTCGTGGTTGATCTTGGCCGTGCCGAAGGTGTTATTCGTCGTGATCAGCAAATCCCGCGCGAAGTGCTTCGCGTTGGTGATCGTTGCCGCTCAGTGATCCTGCGCGTCGTTCGTGAAAATCGCGGACCGCAGATTTTCCTCAGCCGTGCGCATCCTGAATTCATGAAGAAGCTGTTCGCCCAAGAAGTGCCTGAAATTTATGATGGCGTAATCACCATCATGGCCGCTGCGCGCGATCCGGGCAGCCGCGCGAAGATCGGTGTGATCAGCCGCGATGGATCAATCGATCCTGTTGGCGCCTGCGTTGGTATGAAGGGCAGCCGCGTTCAGGCCGTCGTGCAGGAAATGCAGGGCGAAAAGATCGACATCATTCCTTGGTCCGAAGATACAGCGACGTTCGTCGTCAACGCGCTTCAGCCAGCAACGGTAAGTCGCGTGTTGATCGATGAAGAAGAAGGCCGCATCGAAGTTGTTGTGCCTGATGATCAGCTGAGCTTGGCCATTGGTCGTCGCGGTCAGAATGTGCGTCTTGCGTCACAACTGACCAATTCGGCCATCGATATCATGACCGAAACCGACGCGAGCGAGAAGCGTCAGCGCGAGTTTGTTGAGAATAGCGAAATGTTCCAGAAGGAACTGGACGTTGATGAAACGCTGGCTCAGTTACTCGTCGCGGAAGGCTTCGCGGCACTTGAAGAAGTCGCTTATGTGGCGCCAGAAGAAATTGGCTCCATCGAAGGTTTCGATGATGAGTTGGCCGCAGAATTGCAGAGCCGTGCTCAAGAAGCGCTTGATCGTCGCGAAGAAACCGCGCGCGAAGAACGGCGCGGTCTTGGCGTTGAAGATGCGCTGGCTGAAATCCCACATCTGACTGAAGCGATGCTTGTGACGCTCGGCAAGGCTGGGATTAAGACGCTTGATGATCTTGCTGATCTGGCAACGGATGAGTTGATCGCCAAGAAACGCAACGATCCGCGTCGTCGCGAAACCAATAAGACCGAAGATAAGGGCGGCGTGCTTGCAACTTACGGTCTGACCGAAGCGCAAGGCAATGAGATCATCATGGCCGCTCGCGCGCATTGGTTTGAAGATGAGGGAGACGCTGATGCGGGTTCCCCACAATGATCGCGTAAACGAACCGTCTGACGAACCAGAGCGTCGCTGCATCCTCACCGGGGAACGAGCGCCGAAGGCGGGATTAATCCGTCTGGCGCTTGGCCCTGATGGGCAAGTTGCGCCTGATGTTCGCGCAAAGGCTCCCGGGCGTGGTGCATGGATCGGTGTTGATCGTTCCGCGCTTGAAGTCGCTATGGCGAAGGGCAAGCTCAAGGGCGGGCTGGCGCGGGCGCATAAGACAAGCAGTTTGTCGATCCCGGACGATCTGGCTGAACGCGTTGAGAAATCGCTTGAACAAGCGACGCTCAATCGGCTCGGGCTGGAAGCGCGGGCAGGGGAGTTGCTCACCGGGACTGATCGGATTGAAGAAGCCGCGCGGCGCGGGCAATTGGCGCTGCTGCTTCACTCATCGGACGCAGCCAACGACGGGAAGCGCAAGTTAGCGCAGGCTTGGCGAGTGGGCCGGGAAGAAGAAGGCACAGGCCTTTCGGGTGTTACCTTGCCGGTAGATCGCGACAGACTAAGTGCCGCTTTGGGCCGCGAAAACACGGTTCATATCGGTGTTTCAAGCCATGCTGCGGCGAAGCGGATCAGTGCGGATCTCGATCGCTGGATATATTTTATTGGGGCCGCTTCCCCACCGGACCTTGCGGAATCGCCGCCAAAGGTTCAGGGGAGCGCGGCGCATGACATCGCAAAAAATGCTGAAAAACAGGAAGCTGGGTTAGAAAAATGAGTGAGACAGAGAAACCAAAGCTGGGCATGCGCGCACCGCTTGGCATCAAGCGGACTGTTGACGTTGGGCAAGTGAAACAAAGCTTTAGCCACGGCCGCACCAACACGGTTGTGGTTGAGGTAAAGCGTAAGCGCTTGCTTGGTAAGCCAGGTGAAGCGGAAGTTGCAGAAGCAGTAGCTGCACCGGTCGTTGCGGCACCGCCTCCCCCTCCGCCACCACCTCCGCCTCCTCCACGGCCTGCTGAGCCTCAGCTTTCGCGCCAGGAAATGCAGGCGAAGCTTTTGCGCGAGGCCGAAGAAGCGCGTCTCAACATGCTTGAGGAAGCGCGTCGTCGCGAAGAGCAAGCGAAGAAGGCCTCTTCAGAGGAAGAGCGCCGCCGCGCTGAAGACAATCGCAAGGCCGAAGAAGCGGCTGCCGTAGCTACTCGACTTGCCGCTGAAGAAGAAGCGCGAAAGGCGGCTGAAGAAGCTGAGCGTGCCGCGGCTGCACCAGTTGTTGAAGCTGCGCCTGCTGCTGCAGACGATGAAGAGCGCCCCGCTCGCAAATTTGGTGGGCCAGCCGCGCCTCGCCGTCCTGAGCCTGCACGCCCAGCGCGCGGCCGTATGGGCGATGATCGCCGCCAATCTGGCAAGCTGACCGTTACACGCGCTTTGGGCGATGATGATGGTGTTCGTGCGCGGTCGATGGCCGCGCTTAAGCGGGCCCGCGAAAAGGATAAGCGCTCTCACATGGCGGGTGGTCCATCCGTCAAGCAAGTGCGTGACGTTCAAGTGCCGGAAGCGATTACGGTTCAGGAACTGGCGAACCGGATGGCAGAACGCGGCGCTGACTTGGTCAAAGCCTTGTTCAAGATGGGCATGCCTGTCACGCTGACGCAAACGATTGATCAGGATACAGCAGAACTACTGGTCACGGAATTTGGTCATAACATCCTGCGCGTTTCCGATTCAGACATTGATATCGTGAATGACAGCGATGTGGATGCCGCCGAAACGCAAAAGGCGCGTCCTCCGGTTGTGACCATCATGGGCCATGTCGATCATGGTAAGACATCGTTGCTCGATGCCTTGCGCGGCACCGATGTTGTCGCCGGAGAAGCAGGTGGCATTACGCAGCATATCGGCGCTTATCAGCTGACCATGAAGGATAAATCGAAAATCACCTTCCTCGATACGCC
>DLOX01000216.1:10120-10251 GCA_002478575.1 Sphingomonadales bacterium UBA7473
ACGCCTGGTCACGAAGCCTTCACTGAAATGCGTGCTCGTGGTGCGAATGTGACGGATATCGTCGTGATCGTAGTTGCGGCGGATGACGGTCCTAAACCGCAGACTGTGGAAGCGATCAACCATGTGAAGGC
>DLOX01000216.1:10392-10977 GCA_002478575.1 Sphingomonadales bacterium UBA7473
CTGCTGCAATATGATGTGATCGTGGAATCACTGTCTGGCGACGTGCAGGAAGTTGAAGTCTCGGCAAAATCCAAGATCGGCTTGGATGATTTGGTTGAGAAAATTCAGCTTCAAGCTGAACTTTCCGAACTCCGCGCCAATCCGGACCGCGAAGCCGAAGGCAAGGTTATTGAAGCGCGTCTCGATAAGGGCAAAGGCCCTGTCGCGACCATCCTTGTGCAACGCGGAACGCTGAAGACCGGAGACATTTTCGTCGTCGGTGCCGAAAGCGGTCGTGTGCGTGCAATGGTCAATGATAAGGGCATGCAGATCAAGGAAGCTGGTCCCTCGATGCCCGTCGAAGTTCTTGGCCTTGGCGGCGTGCCATCCGCTGGTGACACTTTGACCGTGGTCGATAGCGAAGCGCGGGCCCGTGAAGTCGCGGCCTATCGTGCATCGGTTGCCACCAAGAAGCGGACAGGCTCTGGCCCGGCATCGCTGGAATCCATGTTTTCAGCATTGAAGGAAAAACAGGCGCAGGAATATCCGCTCGTCATCAAGAGCGATGTTCAAGGCACGGTCGAGGCGATCATCGGCTCGCTCGCG
>DLOX01000216.1:11073-13645 GCA_002478575.1 Sphingomonadales bacterium UBA7473
GGCGGCATCACCGAAAGCGATGTCACTTTGGCGCGGGCGTCCGGCGCTCCGATCATTGGTTTCAATGTTCGTGCCAATGCCAAGGCGCGCGAAATCGCGGAAAAGAATGGCGTTGCGCTCAAATATTATGATGTGATCTATGATTTGATCGATGACATTAAGGCCGGGATGGCTGGGCAGCTTGGCCCAGAATATTTCGAAACGGTCGTTGGCCGCGCCGAAATCCGCGAAGTCTTCCCTGCTGGCAAGCATGGCAAGGCAGCCGGCTTGCTCGTCACCGATGGCTATATCAAGAAAAACCTGCGCGCGCGCATCACCCGTGACGATGTCATCATCTACAATGGTTCGATCAGCAATCTTCGGCGCTTCAAGGATGATGTGCCAGAGGTTCGCGCTGGGCTTGAGTGCGGTGTGACGTTGGAAGCGACGACCGACATTAAGAAGGGCGACTTCCTCGAGACGTTCGAAGTCGAGGAGCGTGAGCGGACGCTNNGGCCTTGAATGCGGTGTGGTGCTGGAAGACACCAACGACATCAAGCCGGGCGACAACCTCGAAGTCTTCTCGGTCGAGGAGCGTGAGCGGACGCTGTGAGCGCCGCCACGCCCGAGACCCGCTCCGTCCGCGTCCTTCGCGTCGGGGAGCAGGTGCGTCACGTCCTCTCTGAAATCCTGATGCGCGGTGAGGTCCATGATGACCTGCTCGCCAAACATCCCGTTTCGATCACCGAAGTGCGCATGTCGCCTGATTTGCGCCATGCAACCGTGTTCGTGAAGCCCTTGCTCGGCGAGAATGAAGAGGCGGTCTTGAAGGCGCTGCGGACCAACACGGCGTTCCTGCAAAAGGAAGTCGCGTCGCGCGTTCGGCAGAAATATGCCGCAAAACTTAAGTTCTTGACCGATGAGAGCTTTGACGAAGGCACGCATATTGACACGTTGCTGAAGGCACCAAAGGTTGCTCAGGATTTGTCGCCGGACGAGTGATGGCCAAGCTCTATTTCTATTATGCGTCGATGAATGCGGGAAAATCGACAACGCTCCTCCAAGCAGATTTTAATTATCGGGAACGCGGGATGCACACGATGGTGTGGACGGCCGCGCTCGATGATCGCTTTGGTCAGGGCTTTGTCACTTCGCGGATTGGGCTGAAAACTGAAGCGCATAAGTTTGAGCCGGAAACGGATATGCTGGCAAGCATCAAGGAGGAACATGGCCGGAAGCCTCTGGCCTGCGTGATGGTTGATGAGGCTCAATTTCTCTCCCGCGATCAAGTTATCCAACTGGCTGATGTCGCGGATAAGCTTGGTATCCCCGTCCTTTGTTATGGCCTTCGCACCGATTTTCAGGCGCAGCTGTTCCCCGGTTCCGCTGCCTTACTTGGCCTCGCTGATGCCTTAATTGAGCTCAAGGCCGTGTGCGAATGCGGGCGCAAGTCGACGATGAATCTCCGCGTCGATGCGAAAGGAAATGCCGTGCGCGAAGGGCAACAAACTGAAATTGGGGGCAATGATCGCTATGTCGCTCTCTGCCGCAAACATTATCTGGAGAAGGTCCGTGGCTGAGCTTTATGTGCCGCTGACGGATGGCGAAATCCGGCTTGAGAAGCTTGTGGAAGATCATCGAGAGCCGTTGCGGGCCGCGTGCGCCGAAGATCAAGATATCTGGACCATCTATCCCGTGAGCTATTTGGGGGAGCATTTCGATCCCAATTTTGGCTTGATGATATTCGGTATGGGCGGCCGCCAGCCTTATGCGATTTTCAAGGGCGATGAACTGGTCGGCATGACGGCTTGGATCGCCGAAGGCGCGCCGGGCTGGACGGTTGAGATTGGCAATAGTTATATCATTCCTCGCCTTCGCGGAACAGGATTCAATGGCCGTTTGAAGCGGCTCATGATGGATCATGCCTTTGCCTGCGGGATCAAGCGGATGGTCTACAAGGTCGATAATATCAATGAGCGATCAAAGGCCGCAGTCTTGAAGCTTGGCTGCACCCAAGAGGGCCTGTTGCGCCAAGATCGCCTCACCTGGACTGGCCGTATCCGAGACACAGCCGTCTTTTCCATATTGGCCGATGAATGGGCAGCGCGATCAACGGCTGGATAATCCTCGATAAGCCGCTTGGCATGGGATCAACGCAAGGCGTGGGCGCGGTAAAGCGGGCTTTGCGGGAAGGGGGCTATCCCAAGGTCAAGATCGGCCATGGCGGCACTCTCGATCCGCTCGCGACAGGTGTGCTCCCCATTGCTTTAGGCGAAGCGACCAAGCTTGCAGGGCGGATGCTGGACGCGAGTAAAGTCTATGATTTTACCATCGCCTTTGGCGCGGAGACGGACACGCTGGACCTTGAGGGCCAAGTGATAGCCGAGAGCGATGTTCGGCCCACGATGGATGCGGTTGAAGCCATATTGCCGCACTTCACTGGGCCGATAGAACAAGTGCCGCCTGCCTATTCCGCGCTAAAGGTGGATGGAAAACGCGCTTATGATTTGGCTCGGGCAGGGGAAGAGGTTGAGCTAAAGTCGCGCGGTGTGACTATTTACGAACTCCGCGCCTCCGCGCCTCCGCGTGAACC
>DLOX01000031.1:0-174 GCA_002478575.1 Sphingomonadales bacterium UBA7473
GGGTCAATCCTGCGCCTCGTCCTGTTTTTGGCACAAAAGCCGGTAAATGCTTGGACCAGCGGGATAAATGACAGTCGTTGGAAGGTTGCCATTCAGGTTCAGCTGCTAAGACCCTTGCATGCGGCTGAAACAGGGGCCGCGTGGCCCTTGGTCACCGCATCATAGTGATAAACT
>DLOX01000031.1:236-21521 GCA_002478575.1 Sphingomonadales bacterium UBA7473
CGCATCATAGTGATAAACTAGTGGAGTAAAAACATGCGGATCGCATTTGCCTTGGGCGCCGTGGCGCTCACCCTAACCCCGGCTGCTTTATTGGCCCAAGATATGGCGAAGCCAGATATGGCCAAGCCGGAAACGCCTCCCCCCCCTTCTGCGCCGCCACCCATGGAAAGTGATGTGCCGCCATCAACACCTGCGCCTCCAGCTGCTCCAGCGCCAACTGTCGCTGACAAAGTGGCGGCTGACTGGTCCAAATATGACATGGGCGCCAAAGGCCATTTGAACAAGATGGAGCTCAGCCGCTGGTTGGGGGACCTTCGCACAGCCAATGGAGAGCCTGCGCCAGATGCCAAATGGCTGGATGCGGCTTTCGCCCAAACCGATGGCAATAAAGATATGAAGATCAGCAAGGAAGAGCTGACTGCCTCCCTATCCGGCGGGCGCTAGAGCCTGATCGCCTTTGATAGAAGCGCATTGCGCTCCCCTCAAAGGCGTGAATCACGCTCCGTCGAAAATCAAACCCACGGGTCGCACAACGGGGTTTTTAGGTTCGCTGATGTCCTGTCCGTTCATCAGCGACAAACCTAGGGAGGAGGAGCCGCCCCGCTCCTTCTCCCACTTTTTTGGCTCCCACTTTTAGGGCTTGGCACTCCGCATTCCTCTCGCCATGGCGAAGGGATAGCGAAGAGGAGGCCAAAGCCATGAGCAACTATTCAAGCATACTGACCGACATCAGCGAAGGCATCATGACGATCACATTGCATCGTCCGGACAAGATGAATGCTTTCACTGGCGAAATGATGGCGGAGCTGATCTCAGCTTTTGATGAGGCTGATGCCGATGATGCCGTGCGTGCGGTGATTGTGACGGGCTCTGGCGACCGGGCTTTCTGTGCGGGGGCTGATCTCTCGCAAGGGGCGAAGACCTTTGACTATGCCAAGCGGAGCGATCGCATGGAGAATAGTGACGCTGTCCAAGGCGACGGCAGCGTTGATGTCACGCATGAAAGTGCCCGCGATGGCGGGGGGCGAGTCACGCTGCGCATCTTCAACTGCAAAAAGCCTGTGATCGGTGCGATCAATGGGGCGGCCGTTGGCATTGGCGCGACGATGCAGCTGCCCATGGATTTCCGACTGGCGTCATCAACGGCCCGCTATGGCTTTGTCTTTGCCAGGCGCGGTATTGTACCTGAGGCTGCCTCAAGCTGGTTCCTGCCGCGCCTTGTGGGCATCAGCCAAGCTCTCGATTGGTGTTACTCGGGTCGCGTGTTCGGCGCAGAAGAAGCGCTGGCAGGTGGCTTGATCCGTTCGATCCACGCGCCTGAGGATTTGATACCAGCGGCGCGTGCTTTGGCGCACGAACTGACGGCTGAAAGCGCGCCTGTCTCCATTGCCCTCACCCGTCAGATGATGTGGCGGATGATGGGCGCAGGCCATCCGATGGAGGCTCACAAGCTTGACAGCCGGGCAATCTGGTCGCGCGGCGCAGGCGGGGATGCGAAGGAAGGGGTCGTCTCCTTCCTTGAAAAACGCCCTGCTGTCTATCCTGACAAGGTGAGCGACGCGATGCCACACTTCTCGCCTTGGATGGATGAGCCCAGCTACGGGTGAACCCAAACTTCCCCCACCGTTCAGGCTGAGCCTGACGAAGCCCTTTTGGCATTTGCGCCTTTGCAAGGACGCTTCGTCAAGCTCAGCCTGAGCGGGGGTGAAACGGGCTATTTCTTCAACAAAGTCCGTTCCCAAAACATCAGACTTGTCCAGAAATTATAGTCCTGATTTTCCTTCTTCGCGAAGCCATGGCCCTCGTTGGTGCCTATAAGATGCCATGCTTCACCGCCATTGGCGCGGATGGCTTTGACCATTTGGTCAGCCTCTGATTGTGGCACGCGTGGGTCATTGGCGCCCGTTACAACAAAGGTCGGGATCTTAATCTCATTGACGCGGGTCAGCGGAGAGATCGCCATCAGCTTGGCGCGTTGCTTGGGATCGCGCTCATCGCCATATTCCACCCGGCGCAGATCGCGCCGATAGCTTTGGGTGTTTTCTAAGAAGGTCACAAAGTTGGAAATGGCAACAATGCAATTCGCGCCCTTCAACCTCGGCCCATAAAAGATCGAGACGGCATAGCACATATAGCCGCCATAAGAGCCGCCAGCTACGGCAAAGCGGCTGGCATCAAGCGCTGGGTCTTTCTCCAATGTATCAAGGAAAGCGCCAATATCTTTGACCGAGTCTTCGCGCTTGAACGGGCCGCTATCAAGGCCGACGAAGCGCTTGCCATAGCCGGTCGATCCGCGAACATTGGGATAGAAAATCGCAATGCCTTGTTCGTTCAACAGATAGTTATTGCGGCCCATAAAGCCGGGGCGAGACTGCGCCTCTGGTCCGCCGTGAATATTCACGATCAAAGGCCGCTTCCCGGGGAATTTGGCGGGATCGGGTTTGTAGAGAAAACCAGAGACCGAAAGACCGTCAAAGCTCTTGACCGTGACCAGTTGTGGCTCAACATTTTTGGTGACGTCCAACCCGCCCGTTTCGCTTTCTGTCCAGCGGGTTAGGGCCAGCGTCTTTGGATCAATTGACCAGGCATCTGTCGCGCTGCGGGCAGAAGTGAAGGACAGGCCAATGTCTCCCCATTCGGCAATTTCAAGGCCACCGATTATGCCTGCGGGCAAGCTATCCACCGTCCGCACGCTGCCTGAAGCCAGATCAAGCAGCTTAACCTTGCTCATCCCTGCTTCGTTGATGACATAGGCAATGAAACTGCCATCGGGCGAAATGTCGAACGTATCGACATCCCAATTTTCAGCAGGACCTTGAGGTGTGAATTTGCCAGTCTTGGCATCCAAAGTGCCAAGGCGCTGGAAATCTGAGCCTTCATCTGACGTAACCCAGATTGTGCCATCGGGTGCCGTGTCGATTTGGCCGTAGGCTATGTCTTTCTTATTGTCGCCAATGGCTGTCATTTTGCCATTGGTCAGATCGAGCATGAACAGATCAACATTGGTGACAGACTTATAGCTTGCGGCAATGGCGCTTTTCTTGTCGGGCATGAAGGCCGAGATCGCCCAGCCGCCGCCCTGAACTTGCGCCACCAAGCGATCCGACGCGGGATTGCGCGGGTCCATCACATAAAGATCGGTGTCGGTTCCGTTGCGGCGCGTGGAGCTATAGGCGATGAGTTCCCCATCATTGCTCCAAGTCGAAACGCTGTTGCGGCTTTTGCCATCCGTAAGCAGGCGGAGCTGACCATCCTTCAGCGTGTAAATCTGATAAAATTCGTTGCCGCCAATATCCTTTTGCGTGACGAGCACGTCCCCGCGTTTCGGCGCCCAGCTGCCGCCACCAATCGGTTCCGCTTCAAAGCTGATTTGCTTGCGGGCACCCATCGGTTTGGCGACGCGGTGGAGCTGCGCTGTATTTCCAAAGCGGGTGGAAATGATCATCGATTTGTCGCTGGGGTGCCAGCCCGCAAAGCCTGCCGCGCGCGATTCCATGTAAGCACGGGTTTTGGCCGGAAGATCGGCCGGCACAGCGGGCATGCCGTCCGCGATCAATGCCGCTGGCTTGGGCACATCTTGGGCAAGCACGGAAGAGACGGAAAAACTGAGAGCCGCAAGGGCAGCAAAGGTGCGCATAAATTTCATCCCTGAACTATGAACAGCCCGCGACAGGCTGAATAAGGTAAGGCGTAACTCGTTCACACCATCCGGGCAATGGAGTTCGACGAAGTGCAATCGCTGTTCGACGGCGGGTCTGGATAAAGGCCGATATGTGCTGGGTGGCAATATTTCGCATGAAGTGCCAAAGGCGCAGTCATGGATGGGCGCTTTCCAAACACTCCCTTTGTTTTGCTGGATGATGCACGGCAAAGCGGCGCTGCGCCTGCCCGGCTCTACACCCACCCTGTTTCCATTTGCGTGGCGCTGACTTTGGATGAAGTCAGGCCTGCGTTGGACCAGATTGAAGCGGCCATCAGCAAAGGTCTCTATGCGGTCGGCTTTGTCAGCTATGAGGCTGGGGCAGCCTTTGAAACGCATGTCCCGCACCATGCGATTTCTACGCCTTTGCTTTGGTTTGGCCTGTTCAAAGATTATCAGGAAATCCCCGCCGCGGACGTCGCTGCACTTCTGCCGGACCCGGCAGGGGCTTGGATCACTGCGCCTCAGCCGCTGATATCGAAGCAGGCTTATGCCGCCTCCCTTTCAACGGTGAAGGACTATATCGAAGCGGGCGACATTTATCAGGCGAACCTCACCTTCATTGCCGAGTGCAAGACGGTTGGCCACCCCCTCGCGCTCTATGCGGGCCTCAGGCGGCGCGCAAAGGCGGGCTATGGCGGTGTTGTGTGGACGGGGGAAGATTGGTTCTTGTCCGCTTCGCCAGAGCTTTTCTTTGCGCTAAGTGACGGCAAGATCACCACCAAGCCGATGAAAGGGACCGTCGCACGGACGCCCGGTGGCGATGACCAAGCAGCAATTGCGACACTCAAGGCAGACCCAAAGCAGCGCGCTGAAAATCTGATGATCGTTGACCTGCTCCGCAATGATCTATCCCGCATTGCCGACCCCGGAAGTGTCAAAGTTCCTGAGCTTTTCACAGTAGAGACCTATCCAACCATCCACACGATGACATCTACTGTGACGGCCCAAGTCCGCAAAGGGGTAACTGTAGCCGATCTGATTGCGGCCCTTTTCCCGTGCGGATCAATCACAGGCGCCCCCAAGATCAGGGCGATGCAGATTGTTGAAGAGGTGGAACGGCACCCACGGGGTATTTACACCGGCAGCATTGGTCGGCTTGATCCAGATGGCAAAGCGGCCTTCAACGTTGCCATCCGCACCTTGCATCTGCCAGCCGAAGGCGGCACTGCACGATTAGGGCTAGGCGGCGGGATTGTTGCAGATAGTCAGCTAGACAGTGAATGGCGGGAATGCTTGGCCAAGGGGGCCTTTGTGGCAGACGAGCGCAAATTTGATCTCATTGAGACAATGCGGTTTGAACCGGAACAGGGCATTCTTTTGCTCGATCGGCATTTGGCACGGATGGGTGACAGTGCTCGTGCGCTGGGTTTCAGTTTTGATCGCCATGCGGCGCGCAATGAACTGCAAGCGGCGACTTTCCGGTTGAACGAAGCTCGGCGCGTTCGTTTGTTGCTCAGTCCGCATGGACAAATGACCATCGAAGCAACGCCGCTCCATCCAACGCCAGATAGTCCTGTGTCAGTCGCCGTCCGACCGTTGCCCGTTGCGTCTGATGATTTTCGCCTCCGTCACAAGACAAGCGATCGGGGGTTCTATGAAGCGGCGCGGAAGGACGCCGGTACTTTTGAAGTGATCCTTGAAGGAGCGGACGGTTTCCTTACCGAAGGCAGCTTCACCAATGTCTTTGTCGAAAGTCACGGCCTGTTGCTCACGCCGCCGCTGAGCAGGGGGTTGCTCCCCGGCGTGCTGCGTGCTGAATTGATTGCAACCGGAAAAGCCATTGAGGCGGATCTCAAGACCGAAGATTTGGCGGAGCCGTTCTGGGTCGGAAATGCAAGCCGAGGCTTATTACGCGCAACAGCCCGCTGCTTTTAGGGCATACATATTGGCATCTGCCCGCGCGAGCGCAGTTTCGGCATCGTCCCCATCTTCGATCATTGTCATGCCGGAGCAAATGCCGACGCGGAGCGCTCCTCCGCCAATCTCCAAAAGTTGGATTGGCATATCATCGACAAGCTGAGCGGCTTTGGCTTCCGCTGCTGCGTGATCGACATGGGTCAATACAAGCGCAAACTCGTCACCGCCAATGCGTCCGACAAAGTCGGTCAGGCGCGTGCGGTCTCGCAGGAAGCGAGCAACATGCAAAATGGCTGCATCGCCAGTCGCATGGCCATGGTTGTCGTTGATTGACTTGAGGCCAGTCATATCAACATAGATTAAGGCAGATGCCACTCCATGCCGTGCTTTGGCATCAATGGTGCGGCTGAGTTCGCGCAGGAAGGCGCGGCGGTTGAGCAAGGGAGTCAAGCTATCGGTATCGGCCAAGCGTTCCAGCTCAGCCAATCTGGCGCGTAGCACGCCAACGGTAGCACGAAGCAATGTAACCTCTTGATCAAGGTCAGCCTGCTCGTCCCCAATAGGAGAATCGATCATCAGCATTATAGTAGGAACCCCTAGCGATGACCCCGAATCGCCCTGTGATTGAAAGCATAGTCGCTGCCTTGGCACAAGAGTTGGGGTGTAAAGGCTTGTCACCTTTTGAGACAGTTTGAGGGGTGGCGTTTATATTGGTATGCAAAAAGGAAAATGGGCTAAGTCTGTTCTATGCCCCATGATCCTTCCTTTCAAATCGCCGCAGATGGACTGAGCGATACTATCCAATTGCTTGCAAAGGCCTGCGATTCAGACGCATTTGAAGCTGCCTTGAAGACTGTGCCCAGCGCGCTGCCACATCAGGGGCAATCTGAATCCACTGCACTTCCCCTTTTGGCCGACTTGGTTCTCGGCGGAGCAAAGCAGTTGGATGCGGCGCTTTCCTTTGCGCATATGGACCCACCGACGCCGTGGCTGACTTGGGCGATGACGCTTTGGAATGCGCGGCTCAATCAAAACCTCTTGCACCCCGCGACAGCGCCAGCTGCCCGTATAGTCGAGGAACGTGTGGTTGCTTGGCTTGCGCCTTATTTCGGCATGTCAGGCGGCCATATGGTGCCGAGTTCGACCGTTGCAAATCTGACCGCGCTTTGGGCGGCGCGGGATGTGAAGGGAGTGACGGAAGTGGCTGCCCCCGATACGGCGCATGTCTCCATTCCCAAGGCGGCAAAGCTCTTGGGGCTTCGCTACCGCCCCTTACCAACTGATCGGGAAGGCAGATTGCTTCCCGGCGGTGCTACTCATTTCGAACAAAGCTGCCTTGTGCTTGTTGCAGGTGCAACGTCGACGGGCGTCATTGATCCCCTATCCTTGGCCGGCAAAGCCGCTTGGACCCATGTCGATGCGGCTTGGGCTGGGCCTCTCAGATTGAGCAATGCGCATGCGCCAAAGCTCGAAGGCATCGAACGAGCAGACTCGGTTGCAGTCTCGGCCCATAAATGGCTGTTCCAGCCCAAGGAATCAGCACTTATCTTCTTCAAAGACACGCAAGCTGCGCATGAGGCCCTCTCCTTTGGTGGCGCCTATCTTGCGGTGCCCAATGTCGGCCTTTTGGGATCGCATGGTGCGATGGCTGTGCCTTTGTTTGCGATGCTGTTGGCTTGGGGGCAGGAGGGGTATGCCGAGCGGATTGATCGCTGCATGGCGGTGGCAGCGCAGTTCGCGGCTTTTGTTGAAAACGAACCCAAGCTGGAATTGCTCGCTGCTCCTGAAACCGGGGTCATCGTTTGGAGACCGCGTCACATTGAACTGGACGCATTTTCAAGCCGTCTGCCCAATGGGCTGGCATCACGCACTATTGTGGCTGGAGAGCCCTGGCTGCGATGTGTGGCCGCCAATCCAGTGGTCGACATTGATGCCGTTATTGAAGCGGTGCGACTGGCGCTTTGACTTAGCCTTGCCCTTCGCGCTTCCCATGGCTAACAGGCTGAAGCCTTGGGGTTTTAACGCAGGGCGCTTTCATGGATCATCAACCACCCTCCATCGGCATCATCATGGGCAGCACCTCTGATTGGGAGACGATGCAGCATGCCTCAGCTGTGTTGGCGGAACTTCATATCGCCCATGAGACGAAGGTGGTTTCCGCTCATCGCACCCCGGATCGCCTCTATGATTATGCGAAGGGTGCGGCGGGGCGCGGCCTGAAAGTGATCATCGCAGGCGCAGGCGGTGCCGCTCATTTGCCCGGCATGGCAGCATCGATGACGGCGCTTCCGGTGCTGGGGGTACCTGTCGAATCCAAAGCTTTGAGCGGCATGGATAGTTTGCTCTCTATCGTTCAAATGCCGGGTGGGGTGCCTGTTGGCACGCTGGCGATTGGCAAGGCGGGCGCAATCAATGCGGGCCTAATGGCGGCATCGATCTTGGCCTTGAATGATCCGGCATTGGCCGAGCGATTGGCGGCTTGGCGGCAAGCTCAAACCGATAGCGTGGCAGATAGCCCGCGATGAAGCCTTTACCTCCCGGCTCCACAATTGGCATTATCGGCGGCGGTCAATTGGGCCGGATGATGGCGATGGCCGCAGCTCAACTTGGCTATCGCTGCCACATCTATGCCCCAGAAGCGAGCGGCCCCGCGTCTGACGTTAGCGCGAAATGGGTGCAGGGGCGCTATGATGACGCGCAGGCTTTGCTGGCCTTTGCCAAAGGTGTGTCGGTCGTCACCTTTGAATTTGAGAATATTGAGCCTGCGCCTCTAAAGCCGCTTGCCGCCAAGACGCCGCTTTATCCACCCCTATCAGCGCTTGAAATTGGGCAAGACCGGATTCGCGAAAAGCGCTTCGCTGCGGACTGTGGGGGGCGAACTGCGGATTGGGCGGAAGTGAACAGCCGCGCCGATTTAGATATCGCGCTTGTGAAGATTGGCGTGCCTGCCATCCTGAAGACCGTTCGCTTTGGCTATGATGGCAAAGGCCAAGCGCGGATCATGCGTCCAGAGGATGCGGATGCGGCTTGGGAGGCATTGGGCCCTGGTGCGCCTTTGATCCTTGAGGCCATGGTGCCTTTCCAGCACGAATTTTCGCTGATTGTTGCGCGGGATAGCGCGGGACGCGTCGCTTTCTACGACGTGCCTGCCAATGTGCACAAAGATGGCATTTTGGCGCAATCGACAGTGCCTGCGCCTGACCCTGTGCTTGAGCAAGTGCCCGCCGCGCGAAGCTTCGCGAGGAAGCTTGCTGAAAAGCTCGACTATGTCGGTGTCTTCACCATCGAATTTTTCGCTGGAAAGGAAGGCCCTGTCTTCAATGAAATGGCGCCTCGCGTGCACAATAGCGGGCATTGGACCATCGAAGGCGCTGAAACATCACAATTTGAAAACCATTTCCGCGCCATCACTGGCTTGCCTCTGGGCAGTACAAAGACACGCGGCAAAATGATCCAAATGGACAATTTGATCGGTGACCAAGCCGATGATTGGCTGGAGCTCGCGGCGGAACCCGGCGTTCATTTGCATCTCTATGGCAAGCATGAAGCGCGACCCGGCCGGAAGATGGGCCATGTGACGCGGATCAGCGAATAGGCCGAAAAGCCCGGTGACGCGGGCGATATCCTGGCCTATGCATGATCCACAGCAGGAGCCTACCGCATGACCGATCTGCCCCCTCCCTTTGGCCAAATGCCTTTTGCCAATTTGGGCGACGTATCCGAAGGGTGGAAGCATGCGCTGGACAGTTGGGGCCAGGCCTTGGCGCCGCTCGCCGCGACACCGTTTGGCAAAGTTGATCCCAAGGACCGGCGCTTTGCAGGCCCCGAATGGGATCATCCGCTGTTTGATATCATGCGGCGTGGCTATAGCGCGATGGCAGAGCAGATGATGGATGCGGCTCGGTCTGCCGAGGGGATTGACCCAGCCGCCAAAGCGCGGCTGATCTTCTCAACCCAAATGCTGATCGACGCGATGAGCCCAGCCAATTCGCCTTTCACTAATCCCATCGCCCTTCAAAAGGCGGTTGAGACCAAAGGCGCGAGCCTGATGGCGGGCGTCGCTCATATGATGGCCGACATGAAGCGCGGGCAGCTGACCCACACGGACCCCAACGCCTTTCGCTTGGGAGAGAATATCGCGGCAACGCCCGGCAAAGTGATTTACCAGACGCCTTTGTTTCAGCTGATCCACTATGCGCCTTCAACAGAAGAAGTGCTGGAAACCCCGCTGATCATCTTCCCGCCTTGGATCAACCGTTTCTATATTCTCGATCTGACGGCCGAGAAAAGCTTCATCAAATGGTGCGTTGACCAAGGGATTTCGGTCTTCATGGTCAGTTGGAAATCGGCTGACTCGTCAATGGCCGATGTGGTCTGGGATGATTATATCGCGGCACAAATTGACGCGATTGATCAGGTGCGGGGCCTTCTCAGCGTCGATGATGTTCACACGATCGGCTATTGCGTGGCCGGCACCACGCTTGCAGCAACGCTTGCCGTGCTCGCCGCGAAAGGCGAGGCCGCCAAAGTGCGCTCTGTGACCTTCTTCACGGCTCAAGTGGATTTCAGCCAAGCCGGGGATTTGCTGAACTTCATTGATGATCAGCAATTGTCGATGATTGAGGCGCTGGAGCAAGATGGTTATCTCGACGGCCGTTATCTTGCGCTGACTTTCAACATGCTGCGCGGCCGCGATCTCATCTGGTCTAACGTTGTCAAAAACTATCTGCTGGGCGAGGACTATCCCGCCTTTGATTTGCTCCATTGGAATGGCGACGTCACCAACTTGCCAGCCAAATGGCATCGGTCTTACTTGCGGGACTTGTATCGCGACAATCGCTTGGTGCAGCCGGGTGCTCTAACGGCATTGGGCGTTGGCATTGATCTCACGCAAGTGAAAACGCCTGCCTATGTGCAAGCAGGCAAGGAAGATCATATCGCGCCATTGCCTAGCGTTTGGAAATTGACTGAGCATTTGAAGGGCCCCATTCGTTTCTTGCTCGCAGGATCGGGGCATATCGCCGGCGTTGTTAATCCACCATCATCGGGCAAATATCAGCATTGGACCAATGATGCGCCTTTGACGACGCTTGAGGATTTCATTGCAGGCGCGACTGAAACCAAGGGCAGTTGGTGGCCGGATTGGCAGCGTTGGATACTCTCTCATGGCGACAAGACGGTGAAAGCGCCCATCCCCAGCGAAGGCAAACTTAAGCCGCTGGAAGATGCCCCCGGGAGCTATGTGAAGACGCGGTAGCATCGTCAGGCTCGGTCTTTACCGCTGCAATCATCACTGCCGCTAATGCCAACAAACCCGCCCCCATCAACTCGGCAACAACATAGCTTCCTGCATAATCATGCATCCAGCCAAAGGCTACAATTCCCGCTGCATTGCCGATCCAACCGATAGCGATAATCCAGCCGTACACAGTGCCGTAGCGTCCCAAGCCAAATCGCCGCGCGGTAAACCAAGCGAACAGGTCAATCTCCGCGCCTTGCTGAACGCCAACCAACAGCACCGCAAAGACGGCGAGCCAAGGCGATAGGTCAAACAATCCCAGCATTAAAAACCCTGCCGCAGGGAAGAAAGTGAAGACAAAGCCAACAACCCGCGGATTGGTCCGGTCTAGAAAATAGCCTGCTACAATCCGACCCAACACTTGACCAAGCGCATAGCCCGTAATGCCAAAGGCGGCGATCTGGGGTGAAAGCCCTTCTTCCTGCACCATGGGGGACAATTGGCTGATCAGTCCAGACCCGGGGATCGCCATGCAGAGCATTGCGCCGCACATCAGCCAGAAGTTCATATCGCCAAAATGGGATTTGTCAGCTCCAGACGTTGGTTTTGCATCTTGTGGGCCAGCAGGTCCCTCGGGCGGGCATTCTTTCACCAGCCACAAGGTGAGGGGAAGGCCCACGACGGCGGAAACAATCGCCAGCGCCACAAAACCCGAACGCCAGCCCTCTTCTGCAATCAGCATGGCAAGAAGGGGCGGCGTAATCGCAGCAGTCAGCGCCAATCCCAGAGCAACTATGCCCAGCGCCAAACCCCGCTGTTCCCAAAACCACGCATTGACGGGCCGTGTGTAGGCCAATGGCCCGCATCCGACGCCCGCCGCGCCGTAGAGAAAAGCAATCAAAGCGAAGTGCGTAATGCTCGATACCAATCCCGCCATCGCCAAATGGCCAACCGCAACCGTCAGGGTGCAGAAGCTAAACACAAGCGCAAAGCCGCGCCGATCCAGAATTCGGCCAATCACCGGGGCGACCAGCGCGCCGACCACGATCAAAGCCTGCACGTTGGAGAATTCACCCCGCGACATGCCAAATTCTTTGATCATGTCGTTCGAAAACAGGCTGAATACATAATAGAAGAGGGGAATGCCGAGGCCTGAACCAATGGCGGCACCAAGGACGATCTTCCAGCCGCGCTGCCATTCACCCACTGTTGCTCTCCAGTTGTTCTTTGCAACGGATTAGCAGCCTAATGCAGGCGGTCAAATCCTAACTCCACCACGTCATTCCGGGCTTGACCCGGAATCTATGCCTCCATGTTCATGCCAGTCTGGATGCATCAAGCTTGTCTTTGCCTGTGAGGCATGGATTCCGGGTCAAGCCCGGAATGACGGTTTGACCCACTGGACACTGGCGGCCAGCATGGTAGCGTCAGGACCATAACAGAGAGGATCAACAAGCCCCATGGGTGCCCAAACCGAAATCCCATCACCACCCACTTTGCCGCTCATCGGCAACCTCCATCAAATCCCCAAAGCCGGGCTGATCCAGCATCTGATGGATGTCGCGCGGGATTTTGCTGATCCGGGCATCTTCAAGCTTTATTTCGGTTCCTATGTGTCGATGTGGGTATCTCACCCTGATCTGGTCGCGGAACTGTGCGACGAGAAACGCTTCCGCAAGATTCCGGGGCCGGGGTTGCGTTCGGTCCGCTCCTTTGCCGGTGATGGGCTATTCACAAGCTTTAGCGAAGAGGCCAATTGGTCAAAGGCGCATAATATCCTTCTGCCGGCCTTCAGCCAACGATCGATGCGTGGCTATTTTGACATGATGGTCGAAGTTGCGGACGCGCTGGTGGCCAAATGGGATCGGCTGGCGGGACAAGAAGTCAATGTGCCCGACGATATGACGCGCTTCACGCTGGATAGCATTGCCATTGCCGGCTTTGGATATCGCTTCAACAGCTTTGAAAAGGATCAGCTCGACCCCTTCCTTGAATCGCTCTCAACTGCGCTCATCGAGTGCATGAACAAGACGACGCGGCTTCCCATCCAGCAGCGCTTTGCCAATAAGTCGAAAGAGCGGCTGGCCGAAGCGATTGGAATAATGAATGGCTTGGTCGATGAAGTGATTGCTGAGCGCCGCGCGAACCCAACCGACAGCGGCGATCTTTTGAACTTGATGCTCACTGCCAAGGATCCCCAATCGGGTGAGAAGCTCGACGATCTGAACATCCGTTATCAGATTCTCACCTTCCTCATCGCGGGCCATGAAACCACATCAGGCATGCTGAGCTTTGCCTTCTATCATTTGCTCCGCAACCCCGCGATTTTGGCACAGGCCTATGCCGAGGTCGATCGGGTTTTGCCCGGCGACAAACGCCCAGACTATGCCGATGTCGCAAAGCTCGACGTGATTGAGCGCATCTTGAAAGAGACTTTGCGCTTCTGGCCCACAGCACCCTCTTTCTCAGTTGGTCCCTTTGAAGACCAAGTCGTTGGTGGCCGTTGGACCTTCCGCAAAGATCGCCCGGTCAATGTGATGACGCCTGCGCTGCATCGCCATCCAGCAGTTTGGGATCGCCCGCTTGATTTTGATATTGATCGTTGGCTTCCAGAGGCTGAGGCGAAGCGCCACCCCCATGCCTATAAGCCCTTTGGCAATGGCGTTCGGGCCTGCATTGGGCGGCAATTCGCGATGGTGGAGGCGAAGCTTGCGATGGCGATGCTCCTCCAGAAGTTCGCCATCTCAGACCGGCGCGATTATCGGCTGACGATCAAAGAAACCCTGTCAATCAAGCCCGATGATTTCACGATGCGGATCGATGCGCGGCCTGCGCACAGCCGGATCGCGGTTTCGGCGGCAGAGGCCGTCAGCAATGATAATCCAGCTGATCTTCATGCGGCCGGGGCAGGCAAGCGCTTATCCGTCATCTGGGGCACGTCGCTTGGCACAGCGCGTGACATTGCTGAAGAAATCGCGGAACGCGCTGAGGCTGACGGGTTTGAAGTCCGGGTGCGATCCATGGATGAGGCGCTGGGGACCATCCCAGAGGAGCGCATCGTCGTTGCCATCACGGCGACATATAATGGCAGGGCTCCCGATAGCGCCACCAAGGCCGAGGCCGCGCTTGATAGTGGCTATTTCGAAGGGACGGAGTGGCCCACCACCCAATATGCGGTGTTGGGCATTGGGTCTTCGAGCTGGCCCAACTATCAGGCTTTCCCGAAGCGTGTGGATGAGGCCTTTGCGGCAACAGGGGCGCAGCGGCTGGTCCCAATGGGCCAAGCCGATACCGAAGGCGATTTTGATGGCGCTGTCTCTGCGTTCCTCAAATCGCTTTGGGCCGCTCTGGGTGCATCCGGAGAAGAGGTGAGGGCGTCCAGCTTGGGCCTCACCTTTGTTGACAATCGCGATGCTCGGGCGGCGGTTCTCCCTGATCAGGCGCAACCGCTTGAGATTTTAAGCAACACCGAATTGGTCGCGCCCGCAGAAGGTTTGTTCGATACCAGTCGCACGCCAGCACGGGCATCGACGCGGCTCATCCGGATCAAGCTTGGCGAAGGGATGACCTATAAGACCGGCGATCATATCGCCATTTATGCCAAGAACCCCAAGGCACAGGTTGACCTCGCGATTGAGCGATTGGGCGTTCCGGGTGCCGCGCAACTGGTGCTTTCGGGCACGTCAGGCCGCTTCCGCCATTTGCCTTTGGGGCGGACCGTGACGGTGCGGCAATTGCTGACGGACTTTGTCGAAATCCAAGACCCGCTGCCGCGCCGTGCGCTGGACGCGGCAATTGCGGCCACACGCTGCCCCCATACGCTGGCGCAGTTGAAGGATCTGGCTGGCGACGGTTGGCATGAGGTCGCAGAACAGCGACTTTCTTTATTGGGTCTTCTCATCAAATATCCAGCGATTGAGATGGAAATGGAGAGCTTTGTTGAGCTTTCCGCAGCCATTGCGCCGCGATTCTATTCGATCGCCTCGAGCCCGCTGGTTGACCCCGTTGTGGCTGACCTGATCGTTGGTACCATGCGCGCGCCGGCTTGGTCTGGCGTGGGAGAGCATCAAGGCTTTGCCTCATCCCATATGCGCGATTTGGAGGCCGGAGAGGCGGTCTTTGGCTATATCCGTTCGCCGAATCCGCCCTTCCAGCCCCCGGCTGATTTGGCCACGCCGATGATCTTGATCGGCCCCGGGACAGGCTTTGCTCCGTTCAGAGGCTTCTTGCAGGAACGAGAAGCTGGCCGCGCGAAGGGCCAGACCACAGGCCCCATCCATCTCTTCTTCGGCTGCAAGCATCCTGAGCATGACTGGTTGGTGCGGGGTGAAATGGAGGGCTGGCAGGCGTCGGGCTTGGCGCAGGTTCATCTTGCCCATTCGGCTGTACCCGATCACCCCTATGCCTATGTCCAGCATGCGATTGCAGGTGCTGCCGACACGCTTTGGCCGTTGATCGAGGCTGGCGCTCAAATCTTCGTCTGCGGCGATGGCAAGCGTATGGCGCCTGCTGTGCGTGAAGCGTTCATCACGCTGCGGTCAGCCAAGACCGGCGAAGACCGCAACACCGCTTCCCAATGGCTGGAAGACGAAATTACGGAAGAGCGTTACCATCAAGATGTTTATGGATTTGGGAAATAGCAGAGCCAAATCGGGGGCGATATGAAGAGAATAATCCTGACGAGCTTTGCGCTCGCGCTTGCTACACAGGCGCATGCGGAAACGGCCGCTCCGACCAAACGCCCCTTCGGGCCCACCGATATCAACAAGATCGCGGACGTCTCTGACCCTCAAATTGATCCAAAGGGGGAATGGATCGCTTACACGGTCAAAACCGCTGACATCGATAAAGATAAATCCGAGTCCCATTTGTGGATGGTCAGCTGGGACGGAAAACAGACCGTCCAACTGACCAACCGCAAAGGCGAAAGTGAAAGTGCGCCACGCTTCAGCCCCGATGGACAATATTTGGCCTTCATCTCTGGCCGCACCGACGAAGATGGCAATGGTTTGCTCTGGCTGATGAACCGCGCGGGCGGGGAAGCGGCCATGCTGCCGGGCATCAAAGGCTCGGTCGATGATCTCGCTTGGTCCCCCGATTCCAAATCGCTTGCGCTGATTGTGACTGATCCCGACCCAGAGCCGGCCAAAGACACCACTGACGACGAGAAGAAGCGGCCCAAACCCATCGTCATTGACCGATATTATTTCAAAGAAGATTATATCGGCTATTTGGGCAAGAAGCGGGCTCGGCTGATGGTCTATGACCTAGCAGCGAAGACCGCGCGGCGCTTGACGACGGGCGATTTTAACGAAGTGCTTCCGGCTTGGTCGCCCGACGGAAAGCTCATTGCCTTTACGTCCAATCGCGATGCCGATCCGGACAGGACCTATAATAGCAATTTGTTCGTGGTCTCGCCGGGTACTTCACCTGCTGAGCCTCGCGCGCTCACCACTTTTGCCGGGAAAGATAATGACCCGGACTTTGGGAGCTATCCAGCCTGGTCGCCTGACGGCAAGAGCATTGCCTATCTCCAAGGTGGTCCCGTTGAGCTCTTTTCTTATGGCGTTCAAACATTGGCGGTTGTGCCAAGCGCAGGCGGCCCGACTAAAGTCCTGACATCCAAGCTTGATCGCAATGTTGTGGGGCCACAATGGAGCCCCAATGGCCGCTCGATCCGCGTCATTGTGGAAGATGATGGGACACAGCGGATTGCGAGTGTCGATGTCACGAGTGGCGCGGTAACCCCCGTGATTAGTGGATTTCAAGTCTTTGGTTCTGCTACGAAAAATGTAGGCGCTCGCGCTGCTGTCCTGATGACGGATCCAACAAAGCCCAATGAAGTTTATGCGCTAGAAGGCAATAAGGTCCGCCAGCTGACCCGGCATAATGACAAACTCTTGAGCGAATTGTCGCTCGGAACGGTCACGGCAACCGCCTTTAAGGCAAAGGACGGCACTGACGTCACAGGGTTTCAAATCCTGCCGCCCGGTGCATCAGGGAAAGCGCCCTTGCCGTCTGTGCTCTTCCTCCACGGCGGCCCGCAATCGCAGTTTGAGGCTGAGTTTCAACCGCTGTGGCAGCTTTTTGCGGGGCACGGCCTCGCCGTCATTTCTCCCAACCCGCGCGGTGGCACCGGACGAGGGGAGGCGCATGCCAAGGCGCTTTATGCCGATTGGGGCGGGCCAGCCGTGGTGGATGCTTTGGCGTCTGTCGATGATGCTGTCGCTCGTGGCATTGCAGACCCCAAGCGGCTCGTGATTGGCGGTTGGAGCTATGGTGGGATGCTGACCAACTATGTCATTGCCTCGGACACGCGGTTCAAAGCCGCGATGAGCGGTGCCTCCATCGCCAATGCTTTTGCAGGTTATGGCACGGATCAATATATTCGCGATTATGAGATGGAGTTGGGCAAGCCTTGGGAGAAGCCAGAAGTTTGGCTGCGCAACAGCTATCCCTTCTTCCAGAACCAGAAGATCGTGACGCCAACGCTGTTCATGGTGGGCGAAAAGGATTGGAACGTCCCGGCGCTTAATAGCGAGCAAATGTATCAAGCGCTGCGCAGCCGCGGCGTGAAGACGCAGCTGGTCGTTTATCCCGATCAGCATCATGGCATCAGGCGACCAAGCTTCATCCGAGACCGGGCGGAACGCTGGCTCGCCTGGTATGATGAAGCGATGAAATAGAGGATTCGCGCAGTTGACGTTAACGTAAACTAGGCCTAACTCTCCATCATCATTTCAGGAGAGTCCCGATGCAATTGGAATTCAGCGCGGAAGAACTTGCGTTTCAGCAAGAGGTCCGCACATTTATCGCCGAAAATTACCCGCAAGAACTGCGCGGCAAGCAAGATGAAGGCGATGAGCTGGCGAAGGAGGATTTCCTCGCTTGGCACAAAGTGCTTTATAATAAGGGTTGGGTCGCCCCAGCTTGGCCGGTTGAATATGGCGGCACGGGATGGACGGCGACACAGCGCTTCATCTGGTCCGAAGAAACCGCGCGCGCCGATTGCATCCGCTTGATGCCCTTCGGCCTCGCGATGGTTGGTCCCGTGATTTACACCTTCGGCACGCCCGAGCAGAAAGCAAAATTCTTGCCGCGTATCCTGTCCGGCGAGGATTGGTGGTGTCAGGGCTATTCTGAGCCGGGTTCGGGCTCTGACCTTGCCTCGCTTCGCACCATGGCTGTGCAAGATGGCAGCGACTATGTCGTCAATGGTCAAAAGACCTGGACGACCATGGCGCAGCACGCCGATTGGGGCTTTTTCCTTGTCCGCACAGACAAGGAAGCCAAGCAGCAAGAAGGGATTTCGTTCCTTCTCGTCGATATGAAATCGCCTGGCATCACGGTTCGCCCGATCATCACGCTTGGCGGTGAGCATGAAGTCAATGAAGTCTGGCTCGAAGATGTGCGCGTTCCCGTCGAGAACCGCGTCTATGAAGAGAATAAGGGCTGGACCTGCGCCAAATTCCTCCTCGCTCATGAGCGCACGGGGATCGCTGGAGTTGCATCCTCCAAGCGCGGCGTGGACAAGATCAAGTCAATTGCGCGCGCAGAGCAAGATGGCGACAAGCCACTGATCGCCAACGCCTTTTTCAAGCGCAAAATTGCTGAGCTTGAAATCGATCTGACTGCGCTTGAGTTCACTGAACTGCGCAGCTTGGCCGGTGCCAATGCAGGCAAAGGCCCCGGGCCTGAATCAAGCTTGCTGAAGATCAAGGGCTCTGAAATTCAGCAGCGTTTAACCGAACTCGCTCTGGAAGCGGTTGGCCATTATGGCGCACCTTATTTCCGCGGCTTTGGTGAAGGTGACAATGAGCATCCGATTGGGCCCGATTATGCCCATCGCGCAGCACCCACCTATTTCAACACGCGTAAGACCACCATCTATGGCGGATCGAACGAGATTCAGCGCAACATCATCGCGAAGATGGTTTTGGGATTGTAATCGCAATCCCAAAACCACCCTGAACTTGTTTCAGGGTCAACGCATAAACCAACACAAAGGGTGCAAGCGGCACCGTGGATCCTGAAACAAGTTCAGGATGACATGCAGGAACACAAGATGGATTTCACTTACACCGAAACGCAAGACATGATCCGCGACACGCTCGCGCGTTTTCTTGCAGACACTTATGATTTCGAAAAACGCAAGGTCATGATCGCCAGCAGCGCCGGCCGCGATGCCGGCATTTGGTCAGCTCTTGCAACAGAACTTGGCATGCTGGGCGCGCCTTTTGCAGAAGAGCATGGTGGCTTGGGCGGTGGTGCCCTCGAAAATGCGCTGATCATGGAAGAAATGGGCAAAGTCATTGCGATTGAGCCCTATTTGCAAACCGTCGTCATTGGCGGTGGCGCTTTGAAGGCGGTTGGCGGCGCGGTTGCTGACGCCGTGATCCCCGGCATCATCGGTGGCGAAGTGGTGATTGGTTTTGCCTATGCAGAACCACAAGGCCGATATGATTTGGCCAATATTCGCACGAGTGCGAAAGCCGATGGCGCGGGTTATGTGCTTAATGGCCATAAGGGCGTGGTCTATGCCGCTCCTTGGGCCACGCATTTGCTCGTCACGGCACGCACAGGCGGCGGTAATCGTGAGCGGGCTGGCGTTGAGCTGTTCCTGATCGACGCAAACGCCAAGGGCATCACGCGCCGCGACTATCCAACGGTCGATGGATCACAAGCTTCTGAAATCTATTTTGAAAATGTCGCCATCCCAGGCGAAGCTTTGCTGCCCGGTGGCATTGATCTCATTGAAAAGATTGTCGACGAAGCGACTGTGGCCGTCTGCGCTGAAGCGACAGGCGTGATGGAAAAGCTTCATCAAGGCACACTCGATTACTCGAAGCAGCGCACGCAGTTTGGACAGCCAATTGGCCGCTTCCAAGTGCTCCAGCACCGGATGGTCGATATGTTCATGGAAGTCGAGCAGGCGCGTTCAATGGTGTTGATGGCCACGCTGAAGCTTGATCTGCCATCGGCCCAGCGCAAAGCCGCTGTTTCGGCGTGCAAATCGAAGGTCTCTAAGGGTGCGAACTTCGTGGGGCAGAACGCCATTCAAACCCATGGCGGAATTGGCATCACGCAGGAATTGGCGATTGGCCATTATTTCAAGCGCGCGACGATCATCGAAGGGCACTTTGGCTCTGCCGATTATCATTTGGATCGTTACGAACAACTGACTTTGGCAGAATAAGCGGTGGCGCGGCTGGCCAAAGGCAAAGCCAGCCGCACCGCTCGGATGACGGCTGCCATGCGCGCGCGCCACGCCGCAGGTGGCATCCGTCCGCGGGTGTTTGAAGACCAGTTTGCAAAGCTCTTTGTCGATGGGGCGAGCCTTGCTTTGTCGATTCCGACACCCCTGACCGATTGGGTTGTCGGAAGGGTGGCTGGCCCGGTCCGGGCCTTGGAAGGCGAAGTGATTGCGCGTTCCCGCTATGTGGAAGAGGCATTGACTGCGGCAATTGCCGCTGGAACCGATCAGATTGTCATTCTTGGCGCGGGCTTTGATACGACTGCGCTGCGCCACGCTGGCAAAGGTCTTCGCTTTTTCGAGGTGGATCACCCTGCAACGCAAAGCGAGAAACAAGCTGTTCTCGCAGCGAACGCCGATGTTGTGCACGACATTCGCTTTGTTCCAGTTGATTTTGTGACCGATGACTTGGCCGAGGCGTTGACTGAGGCTGGGCTCGACCCAAAGCGTCCCATCTTCTGCTCCTGGCTCGGCGTGGTCATGTATTTGGAGCAGACGGCGACGCTGGCGACGCTGGCCACTTTGCGCAAAGTGGCTGCACCTGGAAGCCAAATATTGTTCGACGCTTATCCCCGGCCCGAAGAAACTGACCGGGATGAGCAATTGCTCTTTGCCGCCGCCCGCACCTTCACCGCTGGCTTAGGAGAGCCGATGCTGGGGCAATTTGACAGCGATGCCTTTGCCCGAGACATTGGCGGTGCTGGCTGGGCGATTAAAGATCGCATCAATGGCGAAGAGATGCGCCAGCGTTGGTTCGCGGGCCAGCCTCGCGTGCTTCATCCGCCCAAGTCGGCTTTGTTTTATACGCTTGTGGCGGTCTAGTTACTTCTCCGCTGCCTGCGCAAAGCAGGATTCAAAGTTCAGATCATCCTCCTCGCCTTTGGCGCGATTGGCTTTGGATTGCGCGAGGATCGATTCCTTCTCAAGCCCCAAGATGATATCGCCTTCGTTATCCGTCTTGCCCTGCGCCCGTAGCTCATCGCGCGCCTTTCCTTCAAGGATGGCCGCGACATTGGCCAGTTGCTTGGTTTGGTCGGCCGCTCCCGCATCCTTGGCCGCCAAGTCCATCATCGCTGCGCATTGAACCAGCGTTGGCGGGGCTTTGGGCGGATCAACCTTGTCCATCATTGCAATGCAGGATCGCACAAGCGCTTGCGCCTCTGGTTGCGGGTTGGTGCTGGCGGCCGCCCGGGCTTGGAGGCCCGCCACTTCGCCGATGATGCTGTCCCGGAT
>DLOX01000031.1:21580-22115 GCA_002478575.1 Sphingomonadales bacterium UBA7473
CTTCGCGGGTCATTTTCGCTTCAGTGACGAGCCGATCCCCGATTATCCCCGCAAAGCGCTTGCCCCGCACAGGCAACCAAGGGAAGCCCACCCACCCCGGAGCACCGCGCAGCTGATCATTGGCTGCTATGGCAAGCGCCGCGACGCAACGGACTTGCTCTTTCTGCTCGACATTCAGGGACAAGGGCGGGGGGCTTGCCGCAAGGGTAGAGAGGGGCAAAGCGATCAAGAGCAGTTTTTTCATATCGACCATAGTTGACCAATGAAGCCAAGGAGGCAAGGGACGTTGTCGATGCTCGACAGGCTTTCTTCCCGACCCAAGATGATCGCCCTGATTCTCGGCGGGCTCGCGGCGACCGGTTTTGCCCCGCTCGGGTTTTGGCCAGTGACGATTTTGGCCATGGCTGGATTGATCGCACTGACCCTTAAAGCGAAGTCTACCCTCGAAGCAGGGGTCATCGGCTATAGCTTTGGTGTCGGCCATTTCATTGTGGGGCTGAACTGGATCGCGGGCGGTTTTCGCTATCAGGAAACC
>DLOX01000138.1:0-185 GCA_002478575.1 Sphingomonadales bacterium UBA7473
GGCCGAAGCGCTTAGTCTTCTTCAGCCAGCGTTACCCGCATTCCATCCAGATCATCGCTGAACGGGATTTGGCAAGAGAGGCGCGATTCTCCGCTGCGATGGCTTGAGCTATCGAGCAGATCATTCTCATCTTCGCCCATCGGCGCAATCTTGCCCGCAAAAGCAGGATCGATATGCACATGGCA
>DLOX01000138.1:230-3439 GCA_002478575.1 Sphingomonadales bacterium UBA7473
GCAAGAGCAGCAGCCGCCGCAGAGCGCCAAAAGCTCATCAAAGCCCGCATCGCGGATGATTTCCATCACAGAAAGACCGGCTTGGCCTTCCACTTCCTTTTCCGTGCCGTCACGCGTGACAACAACCAGCTTAGCCATTTTCGATTTCCCCTTGTGGATTCACGTTCGAGTTGCCAGCGTCGCTAAAGCCGCTGCGGAAGAATGGCAAGCGCACATAAGGGATAGGGAACGAAAGCATGGGTTTGTCTCAATCGGCATTGGAAGCAGCCATCGATTCGGCAGGAGAAGTGGAGCCCAAGCTGCGCGCAGTTATCGATGCCATTGGCTATCCCGAAACCCGATCTCGCCCGACCGGATATGAAACCATCTTGCGGACCATCGTTGGTCAACAAGTCAGCGTGAAGGCCGCGGCCGCGATCTGGAAGAAGCTGGAGGATGGGGTAGGGGACTTGTCCGATCCTACCGTGATCCTTGCGTCTGAAGAAGATGCTTTGCGCACCTGTGGCCTGTCCCGTCAGAAACAAGGCTATGCACGGAGCTTGGCCGAGCTGGTGGTTTCAGGGGAACTAGACCTCCATAATCTCCCCAAGGATGATGAGGAGGCTATCGCGCTTCTGACCCGCGCCAAGGGCATTGGCCGCTGGTCAGCGGAGATTTACCTCCTCTTCGCAGAAGGGCGACCTGACATTTGGCCAGCTGGCGATTTGGCCATCCAGATCGCGTTGGGGCGCATTTTGGGGCTGGAAGATCGCCCAAGCGAAAAGCAAACCCGGCTGCTCGCCGAAAGCTGGCGACCCCATCGCGGAGGGGTCGCGATACTGGCTTGGCATCATTATAATATTCAGGCGATTTAATGAGCTATTCCTTCTTGGTGTCTTTGTGTCTTGGTGCGAGTCATAACTGACGCTCACACAGCTCCTCAGCAGGGTAAGTTTAGCTCGCACTAAGACACCAAGACACCAAGGTCACTAAGATCATCTTCTTACATCCGCGCCCAGTGTTGGCGCTTGATCCGACGGTGATAATCAGGATGTCCGGGGCTAGGCACAGCGGTTGAGCCGATAGACCGGAACGGCATATGTGTCGGCTGCAAGCGACCACAGTCAAGAGCGCCATATTCTGGATCTGGCTGAGCTTCAGAAACGGCGGAATTCTGAGCAACTTCACACTGAATCTCTGGTTCTGGTGAAGCCACCACCGCCTCAGCCTTGGTTTGCACATAGTCTTCAGTCGGCAACTGCTGGCCAACCCTCCAAGCCTCCTGCCGGAGTGACAGAAACGCCCGCACATCAGTCACGCTCGCACTGCTCACCGCATCTTCACTCATCAAATCCAGAAACGCCTCAAAATCCTGAGACACAATTTGGGCGGCCATGTGGAAGGTGCCTTCATCTGCCTGAACATGACACATACGATCCAGCCGATTGAGCAAAGCCAGCCCCAAGGGCCGATCCTGAGCAAAGCGCTTTGTCCGCCCTGTCTCCGGATCCTTCACCGTCTCCGTCCATTGCCCAGCCAAAGCCCGGTCCAACAATTCATCCGCGACGACATCGCGGGCCAGCAACAACGCCGCATCCCAACCAATCCGGAACGCAAAGCCTGTTCCCCGGCGCTTATGATCATAAGCCGCCCGCCGCGACATAGAGACTTCTTTGCAAGCCTCAGTGACACTGCCTGTGTCGGCCAAACATTCAACAAACTTACGCTCCAGCGCTGGGGTCCAGTGATAGGCGGTCATGGGGGAGGGTTCCTTCTCGATGAAAAGGATAGTTCCTATATAATTCGTACTTGAAAAGCAAGAACAAAATAAGTTCATAAGGCATGTTATTGCCGTCACAGTTTCCTCTTACTGTTTGCGGACCTTCCAGCGGTTTTCGATCCCGATGAGGTGGAAAGCCGACATTGGCCGCGCTAGCATGCGGAATGATCATTTCAGTCGCTCGCGAACCTCTTAGTTTCGACACGCATGGAGCACAGCTTTATCAGGGCGCAGTCGTTCACGATCTTCCTGATTTACGTTCTGCGCTCGGCCATTTTCCGATTGGGAGGGCAGGGATTCGGCTAAAGGACGTCGAAGGTCTCCAAATTTTTCTTGAGAATGACGGTTCCATCGGGTCGATCGCGGCATCCTTGATCGGGCGAACCAGCATGCCGGTGAGGGCCATCCTTTTCGACAAAAGTGAGGGAGCAAATTGGTCCTTAACTTGGCACCAAGACCGAACGATTTGTGTCGAACAGAGGATCGAGGTCGAAGGATTTGGGCCTTGGACGTGGAAAGAAGGAATGCAGCATGTCGCTCCACCGTTTGAGGTCTTAGCCGGGATGGCAACTCTGCGGGTACATCTTGATGACGTACCTGCGGCCAATGCACCGCTCTTGATTGCACCGGGATCGCATCGAGAAGGTCGTGTTCCAGAAGTGGAAGTTCAAAAAGTGGTTGAGCGGCTTGGGATCGAAGCCTGTTTGGCGAAGGCCGGAGACGTATGGGCCTATGCGACACCGATTTTGCATGCATCGAACGCGGCTACTGTGCCTGGACGACGACGTGTTTTGCAGGTTGATTTCGCGGCAAAAGATTTGCCGGGCGGCTTGAAATGGCTTGGTGTTTAGACTCAGCTTTTGTTGGATTATCATAGCTTTTCTGGGGTCACATCAAACGAACTCGTACATTAGATTGATTGCCTTTTTACAGCCCCCCAAAGCGCCTCTTTCTCATCCAAACTAAGACCGAAGAAAGCATCGCCAGCCTCAGCTTCCATGGCCCTGAACCGACCTTCGAATTTACCGTTCGCTCGACGCAAAGCCGCTTCGGGATCAACGCCACGTTTCCGGGCCCAATTGACGACGGCGAAAAGAAGATCGCCAAATTCATCTTCCAGCTCATCTTGTGACGTCGTGGCGTCAATTTCGATGATTTCTTCATGGACCTTGGCTTTTGCGCCTTCGGCATCTGGCCAATCAAAGCCCGTCCGCGCCGCACGCTTTTGAATTTTCTCCGCACGGAGCAGCGCTGGCAAACCCAGCGCAACGCCAGCTAACGCGCTGTCATCTGGATCAGCTGACCGTTCAGCGGCCTTCAAGGCTTCCCAGTCGGGCTTCTCCGCATCGCCAAAGACGTGGGGATGGCGGCGCAGCATCTTATCGCAGATCGCATCAACGACATCGCCAAAATC
Organism: Sphingomonadales bacterium UBA7473; assembly: GCA_002478575.1. GTDB lineage: Bacteria > Pseudomonadota > Alphaproteobacteria > Sphingomonadales > Sphingomonadaceae > Aquisediminimonas. The sequence goes on from DLOX01000138.1 coordinate 3,404, forward strand.
AAAGGCATCAAGTTCCTCGGCCATGCGGGCATGGAA
>DLOX01000030.1:0-6280 GCA_002478575.1 Sphingomonadales bacterium UBA7473
ATATCGAAGGCCGTGCCATGGTCTGGCGAGGTGCGGATGATGGGAAGGCCAAGCGTGGTGTTCACGCCTTCATCAAAGTGAAGCGTTTTCAACGGTACCAGCGCTTGATCATGATAGAGGCAAAGCGCCACATCATAGGCCTCCCGCGCGCGCTTATGGAACATCGCGTCCGCCGCCAATGGCCCCAAGCAGTCAATGCCTTCTTCGCGCAGCTGCGCAATGGCAGGCTCAAGAAAATCAATCTCTTCGCGGCCAAGCAGGCCTTGTTCTCCAGCGTGAGGATTGAAACCGGCAAAGGCGAGGCGCGGATTGGTTATCCCGAAATTGCGTTCAAGGCCGCGGGCAGTCGCTCTTGCTTTGGCGACGATCAACTCAACACTGATCATCCCTGCCACTTCTGACAAAGGCACATGCGTGGTGATGGGAACCACTTTGAGGCTCGGGCCAGCAAGCATCATGACGATATGATCCTTCGCCATTCCACAGCGCTCAGCGACAAATTCGGTCTGCCCCATATGAGTGAAGCCGATGAGTTGAAGCTGCGATTTGGATACGGGGCCAGTGACCAAAGCCGAAGCCGCGCCGGACCGAGTGAGCCCCACTGCAAACTCCAAGGAATCGAGCGAGCAGCGCGCCCCCTCAAGGTTTGGCTCTCCGGGAACGATCGGGCCGGCATCTTCCACTTGTATGAGAGGAAGCGCCGTCCGAAAGGTACTGACCGCTTCATCCGGATTGCTGATCCGCGCGACAGGCCCGCGCCACACTGCCTCAATCGCTCGAACGTCGCCCACTGCAAAGAAGGGCGGGAGCCGAAGCGACTCCCGCAAGGTCCAAGCTTTGGTCGCGACTTCTGGACCGATCCCGGCAGGGTCTCCCAGAGCCAGCGCAATAGGCAGAGCAGTCATTGACGATTACCGATATTCGACAACCGCATCCCTCCGAAGATCGCGCAGATAGCGTTGCGCGCGCTTGTTCACGCGCTCTTCTTCAAGCTGCGCCATAATCTGTTCAAACGACGGCGCACCCGCGTCTGCTGGATCATCGCGGCCGCAGAGCACAAGAACGCGAACACCTTCTTCCTTGGAGCCAAAGGGAGGCGTCGCTTCACCCACTTGCAGCTTCAGCAATATGTCTTGAAGCGGTCCGGGCAAATCGCGCACGCGGACTTGGTCATTGTCAACGACTTCAGCGCCGACGCCTGTCGCGACTTCATCAACCTTACCGCAGCCACCCATGCTCTGCGTGGCCTTGCCAAATTCGGTGGCTTTGGCTTGTGCATCTGCCGAGGACATTCCTGCCGGGAAGGTCATCGCCATTTGGCGAAGCGACAAGACGGCATCGCGCGGATCAGCGACCAAAACCTGGCGTTTGTCGAGCAAATATACGACCGAATAGCCGCCTGGAATTTCGATAGGTCCAGCAATTTGGCCAATCGAAATTTCTTGAACAGCCTGCGCCAAAGCATCCGGCAATTGAGCGGCCCTCACCCAGCCCAAATCACCGCCAGTGCCAGCCGTCGACGCTTCAGAGAATTGCCGTGCATAGGCTTGGAATGAACCACCATTGCGGAGCTGTTCGATAATTTTGCGCAGATTGTCTACGACTTGCGGCGCATTTTCAGGCGTTGCGGATAGATAAATTTCGCCGACGCGATATTCGCTTGTCCCTTTGGCCTCTTCAAGCCGCTTCATGATGGCGTTCACTTCAGCATCGCTGACATTCACTTCCACCTTACGGCGAAGCAAGCGGCTCCAAGCTATTTCAGCCTCAATCTGCTGGCGCATCGTCCGCGACGAGGATCCGCTTTGAGAGAGATATTGCGCCATTTGTTCAGGCGTGCGCTTGAAATTCTGCGATACGCGGGAAAAGCTCTGATCAATTTCAGCGCGCGTGATATCGATCTTGTTGGCTTTAGCTTCCTGAATCTGAAGCATTTCATCGATCAGGTTCCGGAAAACCTGAACGCGAAGACGCTCTTTTTCTTCATCGGGAATCTTGCCGCCATTGGCGATCATGATCAGGCCAAGCCGGTGATCCACATCAGTGCCCGTAATGATCTCACCATTCACAATGGCGGTTGGCTTGCGAAACGTTGGGTCGACCTTGCCGAAGGTTGTCAGGCTGGTTGGCAAATTCAGATTGGCATTGGGCATAGCGCCATCATCACTGACGGTCTGCGCCATCGCAGGCAAAGCGGCCATGGCTGCGAAAAACAAACCAGCAGCACGAAAACGGGTAACGGTGAACATGAAAGATCAAACCCCAAAGTTCATAACAAACAGGCTTCCCCTATGCCACATCGCCTGAATGCAGGCTGACGTGGCTGCTTAGCCCCTGTTCAGCCTCTAGCGACCGAGATTGCGGAAAGAAAGCCGAATCAAATAGGTATTGCCGCGCCGGGCATCTCCGCTGTCGTCATAATCACGGCGCCAAGTCAGGCTCAGCCGCAAGCAATCATCTTCATAGGCAACGCCAACGCGGTGGCGGACAGGATCAAAGCCATCGGTCAATAGCGTCGGATCGTCCTTCTGGCCCGTCAGATCGACGATGGCAGAACCAAAGAGCGACCAATATCTCGCCAATTGAACACGCCCCCCGATCCGGATTTCTTCGCGATCGCGCAAATCTTCAAGCGTTGGCCCAATGTTGCGGTTCAGCCGAAGATAGCCGGCGGTCATATAGGTCTTATCTGAACCAATGGTCGCATCAATTTCGTTCCGGCGAATGGCCAAACTATCTTTGTCCAAACGGAACCGATGAGTCAGCGAAATGAGGCGCTTATATTTGACGACCGTGCGACCAACAACGTCAGACGTCCGGCTGGAAAGGCCTGTACCGTCTGGGAAAAGCGTCGCCTTTGAAGACAAGCGATAGCTTTGACCAACGGTCGTGTTCAGGCTGAAACCCGGAAGGTCTAACCCATAGTCAACGCCATATGTAATGCGCGTTCCATCTTCCCACCGGTCATAACCGGGGAAGCGGTTGAGCGAAAAGAGGTTGCTGTCTTCCAAATCGACCGCACGCGCATCCTCATTGGGAACGCTCAAATTGCTGGTCGCGGGGGACGCCACCACTTGCAATCGAGGTGTCAAGCGCTGGGTTCCTCCGAACGCAGGGCCGATGAAGGGCATACGAAGTTCAGCCGCCGCTGCCCCAATCGCACGGGCGGTCCACCCCTGTTTTCCGCGGTAAAAGGCGGTCGTGGTGCTTGCGATTTCATCGGTGTGATAAACGTCTCCACGACCATAGGCTGTTAGAACAAGCTCTTGCCCGCCGCCGACGATCTGGCGCTTGTCCCAACGGGCACTGGCAAAGGCGCGCTGCGTGTCTTGCCCTGCTGTTCGTCCAACGGCGAGCGAATTTAATTGAATCTCCGCACGCCCCCCAGCAACATCGTTGAAGCGCTTGCGATAATCGATGATGGGCAGTGCAATTGGCACCAAGCCCTGCCGATCAAGCGCCCGCAAAGTCTGGAAACCCCAACCCTGGATCGAGAAATAGCTACTTGGGGTCACACGTTCCACTTCGATCACCGACCGCAGCCGATCATCACGAGAAATGTCATATCGGCGAAGGAACGTCCGATCCGTAACCAGTCTCAGCGATCCACTGATAGACCAGCGCGGATTAAGTTGGAACTTGCCGCTGGCATCCAGATAGCCTCGGAAATCATTGGTTGGAGTAACGCCCACTGTTCCAGCTGGGATACGCGATCCATAGGTCGCAAAAGCACCAATTTGATATGCGCCATTGCTCGTCAGCGCGCGATATTTGGCTTCAATCGAAGGGTTGGCATTGGTGTAAAGATGAGGCGCGACGGTGAGATCGCGATTGCGCCCAATCAAGAAATAATAAGGCACCGCGACTTCAAAGCCGTTGGTCCGGCTATACTGAATGTCTGGGATCAACAGCCCCGATCCGCCGCGTTCATCAGCGGGATGCGAAAATCCAGGGAGCGCCAAAAGCGGAATGCCAAATAGCTCCAACCGCGCATTTTTATAGCTGATCCGGTTCTTCGCTGGATTATGCGTCACCTGAAGCGCGGTGATCTTCCATACTGGGTCTTTGGGGCAATTGGCATCATCTACCACGCGGCAAGGGGTATAAGCCGCTCGTTCCAGCTGAGAGATTGTGTTGCTGCGAGACCCGCGATTGGCAACCAATCGCCCGCCATCCGCCAATACGATCAAGAGATTATCAACAACGCCATCTTTCAACGTGTCGGTCAGCGCAATGGAATCGCCATAGGCAACATCACCACTCGGATTTGTGGCCCGCACATTGCCTTTCGCTGTGACTTCACCTGATTTGCGGTTCCAGATGATTTCATCTGCCTCCAACCGATTGCCATCGCGCGTCATCAGCACACGGCCAGTCGCGGTTACGATCTCGTTGGTTTCATCATAGGTTAGCGAGTCAGCGGAAAAATCAATGTCGTTGGGCTTAGGCGCTTCGGTGCCTGCGGGGGCATCTTGTGCAAAGGCAGGAATAGCAGTCGAGGACAGGAACAAGCCTGCCCCCACCAGCCGGAGCCAATATTTCTGTATACGCGTCACCTTCGCCACGAAATGCCCTTTGCACAGTAAGTCTTGGGAAGACAATGCGCCTTGTGCTCTGCCAACGCCTTTTGATCGCGCAACAGCCACAACGGAACATTGCTCAGGCCCACCAATTCGCCTTATTGGCAAACTACTCCGAGTCGTGATCGGTCGGACCTCAATCAAGGATATCATCTTGCTTAACATTAGCTTCGCCGCCGCTCTCCCCAATGATAGCGTCATTGTCTTACCGGTTCCTAAAGCGGGCGTCGCAGCCGCTGGATCAACTGGCTTAAGCGAAGAGGCCCTCAGGCTGCTCCGCGCAGGTGCAAGCGCGTCGCGCTTTGAAGGTGAAGCTGGTTCAGTCTTTTCAAGCTTCGTCGGCGAGCCTGCGCAGCGCGTGGTGCAAGTGGGCATCGGCCAAGGCGCAGAAGAAGATTATGAAAAAGCGGGTGCCGCAATTTCTGCCACACTTCAGACTTCAGGCGCGAAGGCAGCATCCATTGATCTATCAGGGCTTGCGTTGGCACCAACCGCGGCCGCGACGGCTCGACTGGCGCTTGGAGCCGTTCTCCGCAACTGGCGCTATGATGCGTATCGCACGAAGCTCAAAGATGCGCAGAAGATCAGCTTGTCCTCGCTTGCCATTATCGGTGCACCATCCGGCACAGAAGCCGAATGGGCCAAAGCAGAGGCCATCGCGAAAGGCGTAATGCTGACCCGTGAACTGGTCACGGAACCCGCCAACATCATCTACCCCGAGAGCTTTGTCGAACGGTGCAAGCCGCTTGCTGACCTTGGCATCAAGGTCCGCACTTTGGGCAAGGCTGAAATGGCGGCCCTTGGCATGGGTTCGCTTCTTGGCGTCAATCAAGGCTCGGTTCGGGAACCGCAATTGCTGGTCATGCACTGGGATGGCACGGGCGGTGCGGTTGAAAAGCCCGTCGTCTTTGTCGGCAAAGGCGTGACCTTCGATACGGGCGGCATTTCCATCAAGCCAGCTGCTGGCATGGAAGATATGAAATGGGATATGGGCGGCGCGGGTGCCGTGGCAGGCGCCATTATGGCGCTCGCTGGTCGTAAAGCCAAAGCCAATGTCGTTGGCATATGCGGGTTAGTTGAGAATATGCCGGATGGGAACGCGCAACGCCCCGGAGATGTTGTCACGTCCATGTCTGGCCAAACCATTGAAGTCATAAACACCGATGCGGAAGGGCGTCTGGTTCTTTGCGATGCGATCACATGGGCGCAGCAAGAGTTTAAGCCTGAAGTGCTGGTCGATTTGGCGACCCTGACAGGCGCGATTATCATTTCGCTGGGCAATGAATATGCTGGGCTCTTCTCCAATGATGATGGCTTGTCTGAGCAGCTGACCGCAGCGGGGAAAGCTGTTGGTGATCCGCTTTGGCGTCAACCGATTGGCGCGGCCTATGATAAGCTCATCGACAGCCCGATTGCTGACATGAAGAATGTTGGCCCGCGCGAAGGCGGATCAATCACCGCTGCACAGTTCATCAAACGCTTTGTCGATGATGGCGTAAAATGGGCGCATTTGGATATCGCGGGCATGGTCTGGGCATCAAAGCCGGGAGGCACCTGGGATAAAGGCGCAACAGGATATGGCGTGCGGTTGATTGATCGCTTTGTGGCTGATCAGTTCGAGAGATAAGCTCCTATCCGCTCAGGCTGAGCCTGACGAAGCCCGTTGGACATCCCGACCAACCCCCTTCGTCAAGCTCAGG
>DLOX01000030.1:6331-7206 GCA_002478575.1 Sphingomonadales bacterium UBA7473
TCGTCAAGCTCAGGGTGAGCGGACCTTCAAGCCAATAACTGGAACCTAAGGCGTTCCCGCCTCACCCACCACAGGCTTGGGCTGGACGGCTTGAACCGACAGTTCAGGCTTGACGGTGCCCTTTTCGATGACGGCTGCGAGTTCAGCTTCCTCGCGACAGACCGTTGCGCACAGCTTGTTGATCCGTGTCAGATTCTCACGCGCTCGGTCTATTGCGCCACGCTGCACCATGGCACTGCCTTGGCCTGCGAGCGCCGTGACATCCGTTGGCTCAATCAACAAAGCCTCGCGATAGAGGCGGATGGCTTTTCCGGGCAGACCTTGTTTCTTCGCGACTTCAGCCATCGCAATCAAAGCGCCGCGATTGCGCGGATCAACGGCCAATGCCGCTTCCAATGAATCGATAGCCGCATCATATTTCTCAGCTGCCGCCGCCTCTTTGCCTTGGGCAACAAGCGAGATCGACAAAGGATTGATGGGCTTTTCAGACCGTTTGCCGTGACTTACGCTTGACACCAAAGCCAAGGTAGTCGCCAGTGCAAGGGCGGGCGGTGAAAAGCGCATGACCTTCTCCATCATCGTCATAGGTAAAGATCAGCCTAACAGTTTCTTTTCAGACGAGCGATAAAAAAACCATCACAGCCATCATGGACCGGTGTGAGCATCCAACCGGGCCCATCTGGACGTCCCGCGCGAAGGCCAACGCTTTCGTCTTCCCAATCCAGATTGGCCTTGAGGAAAGCCTCCGCTTGAGCTTTGCCTTCCTCGGCAATGAGGGAACAAACCGCATAGACCAAAACACCGCCTGGCTTCACAAACGCACTACCTAACTGGAGCAAGCGGGCTTGCAATTGGACTACCGCTTCCAACCGGGG
>DLOX01000245.1:0-3335 GCA_002478575.1 Sphingomonadales bacterium UBA7473
TGATGGAAATGAGCCGCCAGCGGCTGCGCACCGGTGTGTTGGAAGCTTCCACCCGCACCTGCCCGCATTGCGAAGGCACCGGCCTCGTTCGTACCGCATCGTCTGCTGCTCTGTCCGCGCTTCGGATGCTGGAAGATGAAGCAGCACGCGGCAAAAATTCGCGCCTCACCTTGCGGGCCAGCCAAGAAGCCGCCTTCTATGTGCTCAACCGCAAACGCGCAGAATTGGGCGAGATTGAAAGCCGTTATGGTGTGAGCATTGAGATTTTGCCTGATGGTGAAGTCGAGGGCGCGCGCATGACCGTTGAAGGCAGCGGTCCACCGCCAACGGTTCGCTATGAGCCGCTTCCCATGCTGATCGAAGACGATCCCGATGATGATCTGATCATCGATGAGGATGAAGAGGAAGAAGAAGCCGAGGAAGAGCGGCGCGAAGAATCGCGTGAAGGTGGCAAACGCAAGCGTAGCCGTCGTCGGCGCGGTCGTCGTGGTCCCCGTGAGGACGGCGATAGCGAACAGGCTCAAAGCAGCGAAGCTTCGGGCGAAGAGTCTGAGGGCGAAGGCGCCGAAGAGGCGAGCGAAGAAGGCACAAGTGACGAAGAAGGTGAAGGCCGCAAACGCCGCCGCAACCGTCGTGGTCGTCGCGGTGGTCGTCGTCGGGCAGGCGAAGAGCGCTCGGGCGAAGAAGGTTCGGATGAAGCTCAACCTGAAGAAGCAGCATCAGAAGCCGTTGAAGCGCCAGTGGTTGAGGCAGACCCTGCCGAAGAGCCTGCGCCAAAAGCCAGACGTTCTCGGGCAAAGAAGGTGGTAGAGGCTGAAACCTCTGAAGAACCCGCGCCTGCTCCTATCGCAGAAGCGGAACCCGCAGCCGAAAAGCCAAAACGCGGCCGCGCTAAGAAGGTGGTGGCCGAACCTGAAGCGGCGATTGCTGAAGAAGCGACCCCAGCAGCAGAAGAAGCCCCAAAGCCGAAGCGCGGACGGGCCAAGAAGGTTGTGGAAGCCGCAGTGGAAGCACCGGCAGTTGCCGAAGCCCCTGTGGCAGAAACCGCTGATGCTGGCCCACCTCGCAAGGGATGGTGGCAGCGTACATTTGGCACGACTGAGGATTAATGCCCTCTGCTTCAGCGTCTGTTCAGGGTAAGGCGGGGAGTGTGGCAAATATGCTTCCCCGCCTCCCCCAAATTTTCGCTGCGCTGTTTCAGCGACTCATCTTCATATTGGTCGCCATTGGGCTGACGCTTCAGCCTGTTCACGCCCAATCCATTTTGCGCGATGCCGAAACCGAAGCGTTGTTTGACGAAATGTCGGCGCCGCTCATCCGCGCGGCTGGGCTTGAACCGCGCAATGCTAAAATTGTTCTGATCGGCGACAATAGCATCAATGCCTTCGTCGCGGGTGGTCAGGCTGTTTACATGCATACTGGGCTGATCTTGGCGGCGAGCAATGCCAATGAAGTGCAGGGCGTCATCGCGCACGAATTGGGTCATGTCGCGGGCGGCCATGTCATCAGCACGTCTGATGGGATCAAGACGGCCACTGGCATTACGATCCTGAGCCTCATTTTGGGCGCAGCAGCCATTGCGGCCGGCGCAGGTGATGCAGGCGCAGGCATTTTAGCCGCTGGCCAACAAGCTGCACTCGGCAAATTCCTCGCTTTCAACCGGGCACAAGAATCAAGCGCGGATTTGGCAGGTGCTGATTATCTCTCCAAAGCCGGGATCAGCGGACGGGGTTCCATCGCCTTTTTCAAGCGCCTCCAAAATTTGGAGTTTCGCTACGGCATTCCGCAGACCGACAGCTATGAACGCACACACCCTTTGTCCGGTGAGCGTATTGCGGTCCTGCAAGGCGTGTATGAGAATGATCCTGCGTGGAACAAGCCCACCGATCCCGCCATTGAAGCGCGCTTCCAGCGGGTGAAGGCCAAGCTCCAAGGCTATATTGATCCCAAGCGGGCCCTGATCGTCTATCCAACAACAGACTTGACCATCCCCGGTCGCTATGCCCGCGCCTATGCGTGGCATCGCACGGCCTATCCCGAACAGGCCTTAGCCGAAGCTACGACTTTGTTGCGGATGGTGCCCAATGATCCTTATTTCTTGGAATTGAAGGGCCAAATCCTGCTTGAGTCTGGCCGCCCGCAAGAGGCCCTTCCTATGCTGCGTGAGGCCGTCGCACGAACCAATGCACAACCGTTGATCTCAACAACCTTTGGCCACGCCCTGATCGCGACTGAAGACAAAGCCAATTTTCAGGAAGCGGAAAAGGTTTTGAAAGCCTCGGTAGGGCGGGACGCAGAAAATCCCTTCGCGTGGTATCAGCTGGGGGTCGTCTACGAACATAATGGCGATGCGCCGCGCGCAGCTTTGGCCGCCGCTGAAGGCTTCTACTTGCAGAATCGTCCGCAGCAGGCCCTAGCCAGTGCGCGATCAGCCATGGCGGGCATAAAGGAAGGCAGTTCCGATTGGATCAGAGCGCAAGATATTGCCTTGGTGTCCGAAGCAGCATTGGGCGACAAAAAGCGGCGCAGAAGGTAGCCAAAACGAAATGAACCAAGGGGCAAAATCCATCATGATTGGTGTGGCAGGCATATTGGCCGGAGCAGCGGGTGCAGTTCTGGCAACGGGGGCCGCATCAGGCGCAGGCGAAAAAGTTGGCACGACAGACCGGGCGGCGATCGAAAAGATCGTCCGGGAATATATCCTCGCCAATCCAGAAATCCTGCCCGAGGCGATGCGCAATTTGGAGCGCAAAGAGGCATCGGCCAAGGTGAAGGCTCAAGGAGACAAAGTCGAACAACCCTTTGGCAGCGCTTGGGAAGGTGCCGCAGACGGCGATGTGACGCTGGTTGAGTTTTACGACTATAATTGCGGCTATTGCAGGCAAGCCTTGCCGGACGTTGATCGACTGCTTGCCGAAGATAAGAAGCTGAAAGTCGTCTATCGCGAACTGCCAATCCTGAGCGCAGAGAGCGAAGCAGCGGCTCGTGCCGCGCTCGCCGTTGCCAAGCTTGGCAATCACCCCAAGTTTCACCGTGCCATCTATGCCGCTGGCCGAGTGACGCCTGAAACCATCTCAGCCGCGATCAAAGCCACAGGTCTTGATGAAAAACAGGTTCAAAAGCTCGCGCAATCGCAAGAAGTGACGGACGAAATCCGATCAAATCTGACGATGCAACAGAGCCTCGGCATGTCCGGTACGCCCAGCTGGGTTGTCGGGAATCAGTTGATCAACGGCGCTGTTGGTTATGATGAATTGAAGGCTGCGATTGCCGAAGCGCGGGCGAAGGCGAGCTGAACCACCAAAGTTGTCTTCCCGGACTTGATCCGGGACCCA
>DLOX01000245.1:3370-4671 GCA_002478575.1 Sphingomonadales bacterium UBA7473
CCGGGACCCATGCCTCACTGCTTCATCCTTTTGGCTGTCTGGAAAACGAGGCATGGATTCCGGGTCAAGCCCGGAATGACACTGAGCCGTTAGGCCGCCAATTCCTCGCTGCTAAGCACATAGAGCAACTCGGCCCCGTTTTTGACGGCCGCAGCCTGACCAAAGGCTTCCGCAATCATCGTCGCCAGATAGTAACGAGCCGTCACAGTCTTTGCCTTTAGGAAGGCTGGATCACCCTCGCCCGCAGCGATTCCGGCCTCAGCGACCCGCAATTGCCGTTCCATCAGCCAGCCACAGGTCATAACGGAAGTCATGGTCAGGAAAGCATAGCTCCCCGCCAAACGATCATCCATATCCGCCTTCAAAATATCAGCGGCGCATTCCTCAACCAAATCGACCAGCGACAAGAGACGAGCATCCTTCGCCTCTGCTCGGATATCAGCGATCAGGCTGGCCAGCCCTACGCCACCGTCTCCCGCAAGCTTACGCCCGACAAGGTCCGCCGCTTGAATGCCATTGGTGCCTTCATAGATGGGCGCAATCCGGGCATCGCGATAATGTTGAGCAGCACCCGTTTCTTCGACGAAGCCCATCCCGCCATGCACCTGAATACCGATGCTCGCGACTTCGCAGCCAATGTCGGTGCCATAAGCTTTAGCGAGTGGCGTTAGCAGGTCCGCCCGCACTTTAGCGTCATCTTCACCCAAACGCGCGCGATCGACTTGGCCTGCAGCATAATAGAGCAAGGCCCGGCTCGCCTCGGTCAACGTCTTCATACGCAGCAACATGCGCCGAACATCGGGATGTTCGATAATCGCCTTCACCTGCACCCGGTCTTTCGCATAGTAGAGTGCCTGTTGCGTTGCCCGCTCCGCAATTTGAACGCCCTGCAGGCCAACATTCAACCGCGCGTTATTCATCATCGTGAACATGGCGCGCATGCCGCCCATTTCTGGACCAATGAGCCAGCCCTTCGCTCCGCCCTCATCGCCATAAGACATGACGCAGGTCGGCGAGGAATGAATGCCGAGCTTATGTTCAATCGAAACACAGCGCAGATCATTGCGCGTGCCATCGGGCAGGATTTTCGGCACGAGGAAGAGCGAAATCCCCTTCGTCCCTGCAGGCGCATCCGGCGTGCGGGCAAGCACGAGATGAATGATATTCTCGGCCAAATCATGCTCACCAAAGGTGATGTAGATTTTCGTGCCGCGAATGGAATAGCTGCCATCGGCATTTGGCGTAGCGGTCGAGCGCAACGCGCCAACGTCGGAACCTGCTTGCGGCTCGGTCAGGTTCAT
>DLOX01000245.1:4739-11587 GCA_002478575.1 Sphingomonadales bacterium UBA7473
AGGTTCATGGTGCCAGTCCATTCACCGCTCACGAGCTTGGGCAAATAATGCGCGCGTTGCTCATCTGAACCATGAGTGTGCAGCGCCTCAATCGCCCCTACGGTCAGCATCGGGCAAAGATTGAAGCCCATGCTGGCCGTGCCCATATCTTCGAGGACAACAGTTGAAAGCGCGAAAGGAAGCCCCTGCCCGCCAAATTCTGTTGGGCAGTCAATTGATCCCCAGCCCCCTTCGACATAGGCCTTATAAGCGGACTTAAACCCGGGCGGCATAGTGACGCTGCCATCCTTCCAAATTGGGTTCTGGGTATCACCGACCCGGTTCAAAGGCGCCCATTCGCCCATCGCCAATTGTGCCGCCCCTTCGAGGATTGCGTCGACCATATCGGGTGTGGCTTCGGCATAGCGCGGATGCGCCGCGAGCTCTTCAATCCCGGTCATGTGCTTCAACACAAAGCGCTGATCGGCGATGGGGGCAGTGAAGGTCATTAAGATACTCCGATGGGCAAGGCTTGCATAACAGATGCGCCGCCTATAGCGCGACGCCCCATGCCCTCAACCCCTCCTTTTGCTACAATGACGATCATCGCCGATGCCGATGGTATCGCACAGGCTGCGGCGGTCATTGCTGAAGGCGGCTGTGTCGCTGTGCCAACCGAGACCGTGTATGGCTTGGCGGCTGATGCGACCAATGGCGAGGCGGTCGCTGGTATCTATGCCGCAAAGGGTCGGCCAAGCTTCAACCCTTTGATCGTGCATGTGCCTGATTTGGCAGCGGCGATGGAGCTGGCCGAGTTTAATGCAGACGCGTTGGCACTTGCGGAGGCCCATTGGCCCGGGCCGTTGACATTGGTTCTGCCTTTGAAAGCCGATGCGCCCATCGCATCCTTGGTGTCGGCGGGCCTGTCCACCATCGCCATCCGTGTGCCTGCGCATCCGGTCATGCAAGCCTTGCTCAAGGCCAGCGCCCGGCCACTCGCTGCCCCTTCCGCCAATGCGAGTGGGACGATCAGCCCGACCCGCGCAGAGCATGTTGCGCGAAGCTTAGAAGGCCGCATAGCGCTTATCCTCGATGGCGGGCCAACCGATCATGGGCTGGAGTCGTCGATTGTCGCGGTCAGAGAGGATGGCACATTATCCCTCCTCCGTCCCGGACCGATTGACCTTGGACTGAGCGTTGAGGCAGCGGGAGCTATTGAAGCGCCCGGTCAACTCGCCAGCCATTATGCGCCGACAAGGCCACTTCGACTCAATGTGAGCCGGCCTGATGCGAGCGAATGGATGATCGGTTTCGGTTCAATCGCGGGGGATGCCAATCTCAGCCCGTCTGGCGATTTGATCGAAGCTGCCGCCAAGCTCTTCGATCTTTTGCACCGCGCGGATCAATCGGAAAAAACGGCCATAGCGGTTGCGCCAATCCCGCAGTCTGGCCTTGGCATGGCCATCAATGACCGGCTCGCCCGCGCCGCCGCTTAATCCTATTTGCCGCTGGCAAGTGTCGTCCGACCCGACTAAGGCGCACCCATAATCTATTGGAGGAAACCAATATGCGGATAGGCGTGCCAAAGGAAATCAAGAACCACGAGTATCGCGTGGGCCTTACGCCGCCATCGGTCGCGGAACTGACCGCCGCAGGACATCAGGTTTTTGTTGAAGCCTCGGCTGGCATGGGCATTGATTTTGCCGATAAAGACTATGTCGCGGTTGGCGCAACGATCCTTCCGACCGCTGCTGAAGTCTTTGCGTCATCCGATATGATTGTGAAAGTGAAAGAGCCTCAGCCGCAAGAAATTGCGATGCTTGAGGCTCGGCATACGTTATTCACTTATCTCCATCTGGCAGCGGACAAGCCCCAAGCTCTTGGCCTGATGAAATCCGGCGCGACCTGCATTGCCTATGAAACGGTGACGTCGCCGAACCGCACTTTGCCCTTGCTAAAGCCTATGTCGGAAGTGGCAGGCCGCATGTCCATCCAAGTTGGCGCGCATTATCTTGAGAAAGAACAAGGCGGCCGCGGCGTGTTGCTGGGTGGCGTACCGGGTGTGGCCCCTGCCCGTGTCGCCATTTTAGGTGGCGGTGTGTCTGGCCTCAATGCCGCTCAAATGGCCGTTGGCCTTCGCGCCGATGTGACCATCTATGACATCAACAACGACCGTTTGGCAGAGCTCGATACGCATTTCGGTAACTCGATCAAAACCGCTTATGCCTCGAAAGCTGCGATTGCTGCGGCTGTCGCCAATGCGCATTTGGTGATTGGCGCAGTGCTAGTGCCGGGTGCGGCAGCGCCTAAACTTGTCACGCGAGAGATGCTCAAGACAATGAAGCGCGGCTCGGTGCTGGTCGACATTGCCATCGATCAAGGTGGCTGTTTCGAAACCAGCCGGGCAACGACGCACAGCGATCCTGTCTATATTGAAGAAGGCGTGATCCATTATTGCGTGGCCAATATGCCAGGCGCTGTTGCGCGGACGTCCGCCTTTGCGCTCAACAATGCAACGCTGCCCTTTGCGATGAAGCTTGCGAATTTGGGCGCTGAACGAGCAATGGCGCTTGATCCTCACTTGGCCGCAGGGCTGAATGTGGCAGGCGGAGCCGTGAAGCATCGCGCTGTGGCAGAGGCGTTGGACTTGCCGTTTGAGGCTTAGCCCTCAGCCTTGATCGGCCGCGCGAGCAACCGCTGCACGACCTCACCCGCATCGACTTCCCCAGCCAAAAGCGCGCAGACAGCGTCGACGATGGGCATATCAATGTCCTTGGACCTTGCGACTTGTTGCAAGACCGGCGCTGTCGAGGCCCCTTCCGCGACGGTGCGGCGATCGGCCAACATTTCGGCAGCGCTTCGTCCTTCGCCAAGGCCTTTGCCCAGCGAGAAGTTGCGGGATGACGTGGAAGAGCAGGTCAGCACCAAATCGCCCAGCCCGGATAGGCCTACCAGCGTCTCCGCCCGCGCTCCAAAAGCCAAGCCAAAGCGCGTCATTTCGGCAAAGCCTCGTGCGATCAGCGCAGCGCGCGCATTTTGGCCAAGGCCTTTGCCTTCGACGACGCCACACCCAATCGCCAACACATTTTTGACCGCCCCGCCAATTTCCGCACCAATGACGTCGGTTGAGAAATAGGGCCGAAAATGTGGCCGAGCGATTTGCTTGGCAAGCGCCGTTCCCAAGGCTTCATCCTCACAGGCCAAGGTGATCGCGGTTGGCAGGCCTGCGGCCACCTCATGGGCAAAGGTCGGCCCGGACAAAACCGCAATGCCTCCGCCTAGCCCACGTTCTGATGCAATATCATGCATGAAACGCCCGCTGCCTTGCTCAATCCCTTTGGTGCAGAGGATAAGACTTTGGCCGTTTGTGGGTATGTCAGCAAGCACAGACCGCAAATGCTGGGCCGGCGCAACGATCAACAAGGTTTCTGATCGCGCCGCTTCGTTGATTGATCCTGTCGCTTGAATGGATGAAGCAAGCTTCACGCCGGGCAGGAACAAGCTGTTCTCTCGCTCAGCAGCGATAGAAGCCACAACCTCAGCTTCCCGCGCCCATAGCGTCACAGCCTCGCCTGAACTCGCAACCACTTGGGCCAAAGCTGTGCCCCACGCACCGCCGCCGATCACACTGATGCTCATGCCTTCACTCCTGCACCGCGCACAGCTTCAGCTTCGGGATCAAGCGGCCAGCGGGCCTTTGCCACAAAGTCCAGCCCGTCGGTTAGTCCAGCCGCAAAGCGTTCTGCCCCCGCCCAAGCGATCATCGCCGCATTGTCTGTGCAAAGCCACAAAGGCGGCGCCATAAAGGGTAAGCCATTTCCGTCCGCCAGCCCCATCAACGCGGACCTGATGCTCTGATTCGCTGCCACACCGCCCGCTACGACAAGGGCAGTCGCTTCGGGCACCAGCGCCAATGCCAAGCGAGTTCGATCGATCAGACAGTCGACCACGGCGGCTTGGAAAGACGCAGCCAAATCAGCTATCTGATGCTCGCCAGCCTCAACGGCTCTCACCACAGCGGACTTCAACCCAGCGAATGAAAAGTGAGGATCAGCCGAGCCCCTCAAAGGACGCGGAAAGGCGATGGCTTTTGGATCGCCGTCCCTTGCCGCGGCCTCAACCGCTGGCCCGCCGGGGAACCCTAGGCCAAGCAGCTTCGCAGTCTTGTCAAACGCCTCGCCCGCAGCATCATCGATTGTAGTGCCGAGCCGTCGATATTGGCCAACGCCTTGAACCAAGAGCAGCTGACAATGCCCACCGGACGTGAGGAGCAGCAGATAGGGAAACTCCAGCGTCGGCTGCGCCAATCGCGGCGAAAGGGCATGGCCTTCAAGATGATTGACGGCGATCAAAGGCTTATTTGCTGCAAATGCCATCGCCTTGGCCGTCACCAGCCCCACCATCACCCCGCCTATCAAACCAGGGCCAGCTGTTGCGGCAATGGCATCAACATCAGAAAGCGAAACGCCGGCCTCTGCAAAGGCGGCTTCGATTAGCGGAGGCAAAGCCTCGACATGAGCCCGCGCCGCAATCTCAGGCACCACCCCGCCAAAGGGCCGATGATGCGCCTCTTGCCCGGCCAGCTTATGCGCCAATATCTGCCGATCACTGGTCACCAGCGCGGCTGCAGTTTCGTCGCAGCTTGATTCGATTCCGAGAATGAGTGCCATTGCCCTTCCCTCTAGCCGCCCAGCCGGTTAGGGCAAAGCGCGATGACACAGCTTGCCTTCCCGCTAAAACTCGGCACCCGCGCTTCGCCCCTTGCTTTAGCGCAAGCAGAGATGGTGCGTGACGCTTTGCTCGCTGCCCATGGTTGGGATGAAGGCGCGGTAGAGATTGTTGCGATGACGGCCAGCGGAGACCGCGTTCTGGATCGCTCGCTCGCTGAAGTGGGTGGCAAGGCGCTATGGACCAAAGAGCTTGATCAAGCGCTGCTGGATGGCAGCATCGATTTCGCAGTGCACAGCATGAAAGATGTGGAGACGATCCGTCCCACCGAAATCAGCATCGCGGCCATGCTTCCCCGGGCTGACGTGCGGGATCGTTTGATTGGCGCGGACAGCATCGCTGGCCTTCCCCAAGGTGCGCGGATTGGCACCAATTCGCCACGTCGAACGGCCCAGTTGCTAAGCCTCCGGTCTGATCTCGAAATGACCTTGTTTCGCGGCAATGTCGCGACACGCCTACGCAAATTGACGCTGGCTGAGGCCGACGCGACTTTGCTCGCGGCTGCAGGATTGGATCGGTTGGGCTTGCACGATACCGGTGTAGCGATTGAGATTGATGAAATGCTCCCTGCCCCGGCTCAAGGCGCGATAGGGATTGAGGTGCGATCCAACGACGACGATACGCTTGCAGCGCTTGCTCCAATCAATGACGCTGCAACCTATCGCGCTGTGATGGCGGAACGAGCCTTTCTCGCTGGACTATCCGCAGGCTGCCAATCCTCGGTTGCTTGCCATGCGGTTGAGGACGCGGGGAAGCTCCATATCCGTTATGAAATCCTGACGCCCGATGGCCGGGAGAAGCTGGCCGATGCAGCGATCATCGAAAGCGCCGACGAAGCGGAAGCTTTGGCCATCGCATTGCTTGAACGCGCCAGCCCAGCCCTGCGCGCCTGTTTTGGATAATGCGGCCTTTGTTGATCCTGAGGCCAGAACCGGGAAATGCGTCAACGGTCACTAAGGCCAAGGCTCTTGGATTGGACGCAATCTCATTGCCCTTGTTCAATGCTGAAGCTTTGGAATGGTCAGCACCAAGCGCCGACCAATTTGACGCAATCCTGTTCACCAGCGCCAATGCTGCCCGATTGGCCGGGCCTAGCCTGATGCAATATGTCGGCCTGCCTACCTTTTGCGTTGGGCAAGCTACTGCTGACGCTGCCAGAGCTGCTGGCTTCACAATCACTTTTGCGGGCAGCCAAGGCGTTGACGCCGTCGTTGCCGCTGCCGACAATCAGAAGTTCCTCCACATGTGTGGAGAGGATCGGATTGCTCCAAGTCCCTCAAAAGCAACGGTCACACCTGTCATCTGCTACCATATGGTGGAGGTCGACCTGACGCCTAAGCTTTCCGACGCTCTGAAACAAAATCCAATCGCCATGCTCCATTCTCCGCGAGCGGCGCGGCGGTTCAGCGAACTGGTTAGCGACAAGTCAAAGATCGCGCTCTGCGCCCTAAGCCTCGCCATTGCAGAAGCAGCGGGCGAAGGGTGGGAAGATGTTGCAATTTCGCCACAGCCCCGCGATGATGTTGCGATACGGACCGCCATCGACCACTTCAACTTACGATCAACCCAAGGCAGATTGAATGACTGAACCAACCGACACGACACCTGTTAGAAAGCGGACGCTGGGCCGCACGATTGGCTTGTTGTTTATCATGTTTGCAGCGGGCCTTGCCGTTGCAGTTTGGGCGCTGACACAAACGGACTTGGGAAAGCAGCTTTTGCCCCCAGCCCCTGCGCCGATTGAAGTTGATTCAGCGAAAATTGCGCAAGCGCCCGGAATTTCGGAACCCGCTCTTGTTCAAAGCCAGCCTGCGCCTGTGGCGGGCGACATTGCTGGTCGTCTCGCACTTTTGGAAGGGCGATTGGCGCAGGCTGAGGCAAGAGGCACGGGCAGCGCGTCTGCCGGCTCTGCAACCAGCCGCATCCTTCTTCTCATTGCGGTTCGGCGCGCTTTGGAGACTGGTCGGCCCTTGGGTGGCTTGGAGGCCGAGCTTAATGACTCGATGGGTGCAAGCACACCTCATTTGGTCGCCGCAGTAAAAGAAGCGGCGGACAATCCAATGACCTTGGCCTTGCTTCAGCAAGAATTTGACGCGCTCCGCCCGCAATTGGATGGCAGCGGAGAGAAATGGTGGGCGCGA